>VGQR01000527.1 GCA_016882345.1 Cyanobacteria bacterium K_DeepCast_35m_m2_023 | reverse complement strand
GGTGTTGGTGATCGCTGCCGCTGGTCTCGACCGGCTGGTGGGGGATCCGCGCTGGTGCCCGCACCCGGTGGTGGTGATGGGGTGGTGCATCAACCGGCTGCGGCGCCTGGCCGAGGGCTGGGCCGGCAACCGTCCGATGGCCCTGAGGCTGGCAGGCGGCTTGATCACCCTGGTGCTGGTGGGCGGCAGTGGTTGTGCCGGCTGGCTGCTCGAACTGGCATCGCAACAGATGCCACGGCCGTTGGGGGCCGCGCTGCTGCTGGTTGCCCTGACCAGCGCCCTGGCGGGACGCAGCCTCTGTCAGGCCGTGCGACAGGTGCTCGCCAGCCTGGAGGGGGGGGATCTGACGGCAGCCCGGCAGCAGCTGGCCTGGATCGTTGGTCGCGACACCGACCAGCTCGATGGCCCCGAGATCATGCGGGCCCTGGCCGAAACCGCCAGTGAAAACGCTGTCGATGGTCTGTTTGCACCGCTGTTCTGGATGCTGCTCGGTGCGGCGTTCGGCCAACCGCTCGCGCTGGCGTGGGGGTTCAAGGCGGCCAGCACCCTCGATTCGATGCTCGGCTACCGCACTGGCAGCCTGCGCTGGCTGGGGACAGCCGGGGCCCGGCTCGACGACCTGCTCGTCTGGCTGCCGTGCCGGCTGCTCGCCCTCAGTCTGGGCCAGCTCAGACCGGCCCTGCGCGATGGCGCCGCCGACCCCTCGCCCAATGCCGGGGTGTCCCAGGCGGCCTATGCCCATGCCGTTGGCGTGCAACTCGGCGGGGCCAACCGCTATGGCGGCGTCGTGCGCAGCAAGCCCCTGCTCAACCCCGGAGCCGCAGCAGCCGATGCGGCGGCGGTGCGTCGCATGCTGCAGCTCAGCCGCTGGGTGGCCCTGTTGTGGCTCACGATTGCGGCAGCTTCTGTCGCCTTCATCACGAAAGCTCTCAGTTGATTGCCCCGTCAACAAGAACTGCCAATGCTGAGCCCAGGTCAGTCAAACCATGGCGATTCGCGAGCTGCTGGAAGACGCCCTCAAGGAACCATCGATCGGCACGACGGCGTGCTTTCGATGGCATGCCACCCCAGTCGGGATTGCGGCGCTGTGGTGCGCCGATGCCCCCCCGGGCCCGCCCCCCTTTGAGGCCGCCCTCAAAGAGGGGCTGCAGGTGGGTCTCGACCTGAGCCGCGAGGAGCGCGAATTTCATCAGGTCAGCTCAGGACTGGTGCTGCTGTTTCACAGCTGAGTCCCAGCCCCGGCCGATTGATTCAGTCGCGGCGTTGGCGGCCTCCCACCCGTCCACTGAAGGGCTGCGGGCCCACAGCGGGCGGCTGGGGGTGATCCGCCGGCTCCTGGAACCCCAGGGCCTGGCCGGCGCCATCCAACAGCCAGCGGCTGATCTGCTTCAGCTGCTCCATCTGCAGCCGGTGGCGAACTCTGGGCAGCGAGGCATGGGCCATGGCGACAGCAACTCAGCTGAACTCAGCGTGGCGGTGGCCGACCCGGCTGGCGATGAGTGCAAACACTTAACCATCGCGGCACGGCCTGGGATGCTGTGAAGAGCAAGAATCCCAGCCCGGTGACAGGCCGAGTCGATCTGATTGTGGTGGGCAGCGGCCTGGGGGGCCTGTGCTGCGCCGCCATCGCTGCCCGCCACGGCCTCGAGGTGCTGGTGCTCGAGGCCCATGACCGTCCCGGTGGCGCCGCCCACGGCTTTGAGCGGCGCGGCTTCCGTTTTGAGTCGGGCCCATCGCTGTGGAGTGGCCTGGCAGCCTGGCCAAGCAGCAATCCCCTGGCCCAGGTGCTGCGCGCCGTCGGCGAGACCCTGCCGGTGCTGTCGTATCGCGACTGGGGGTTGCTGTTGCCCGAGGGACGACTCACCATCGCCGTCGGCGCCGATCCGTTCCTCGACGTTGTGCGCACCTTGCGCGGTGCCGCAGTGGCCGACCAGTGGAACGCCTTCATGGCTTGGCTGCGGCCCTACAGCGAGGCGGCCCAGGCGTTGCCGTTGCTGGCGTTGCGGCCCGATGCCCAGCTCGCCTCGGTGCTGGGCGTGGTACGCGCCACG
>VGQR01000526.1 GCA_016882345.1 Cyanobacteria bacterium K_DeepCast_35m_m2_023 | reverse complement strand
AACAGCCATTCGATCTTGGCTGCGATTGTGGCTGGGGGGCTCGATGGGCTGAGCCGCGCTGGCCTGAAGGCTGACCTCAACACCCTGATGGGCTCGGTCCAGGGCATCGGTGCCACCTCGGGGGGGCTGGTTCCTCAGTCACCTGGCTTATTCGTCACCTTTTTTTGGCGGCTCTGGAGCAGCCCAGTGGTCGTGATGCCTACAACAGCAGCGGCTACAACGGCCAGGTGGCGGCCTTGTTCAAGGGAACCCAACCCGGCGAAAACCTGGAGGTTCGTGATTTCATCGCGGCCATGCCAGGACGTGCGCGTAGCAAAGCCAAGCCGATCATTGACAGTATTTCGTATTACGCCAATCTGCTCAAAGCTGTCTCGCAAACCGGTCTCGATTGGCGCAATTTTGTCAATTATTTTGTTTACAAGCCCTATGGAATGAACGTGGCGCTGGCGGGCACGGCGCTCGACGCTCCGCGGTTGGCCTGGGCAGAGCAGAAGGATCTCCTGCTGACGGCCGTGGCCCAGACCGTGCCCACGGTTCTGGATGACCTTGGTGCGCCGCTGTTCAACAAGATCTTCAATGCGGTCAGGCCCATTGATCCACGCCTCCCCTCGCAGGCGGTTGTGACGCCACTGTCGTTGATCAGTGCCAGCAACAGTGCCGCCGCGACGCCGAGAGCTCAGGCCTTGTTCACCGCCGGCGATATCAAGCTCGACTACAAAACCAACAAGTGGTTCGCGGATCCCGCCTCGATCCAGCGTTCTGCTGCCAAAACCCTGGCCTCGGGCCTGTCGTTGATCGACGCCACCGTGGCGTCGTCCTCGGCCAGAGCTTTGATGGCGACGCCGTCGCTGTTTGGTCAGAGCCTCTTGAGCGAAGGGCTGCGCAACTCGGCCGCCTCGTTGTTGCGTGATCTGGCCCCCCTGGCCCAGATCCAAGACGGAGTGTTCAGCATGCCGCTGCAGCTGCCGGCCCAAAGCCAGACCCTCAGCGCGGAACAGCGCATGGGGCTCTATGCCGACAAAGGGCTCCATCGCGTCGGTGATGGTGGTTTCATCGATGCCACATCAGCGGCCTTCTCCCTGCGTCAGTTCCAGGATCGCCAGGGTGCGACAGCTCCGTTTTCGTTGACCTTGTTTGTTACATCGACGATCGATCCTGTCACGGGTATTCGCATGCCCAATGGCCCAACAGCGGCCGATCTGAGCAGTTTTCGGGTCAATGGCGACATCGCCAAGCTGTTCGGCAACCTTGGCGGCACCCGCAACGACGGACCCACGATCCCCACGGATGTCATCTCCGGCTATGCACCCCAGGTCCCCTCGCCAAAGATCTTCGACATCAGTGCCTGGTACAACGAATCACCCGAATGGACCTACAGCAAGGGCAGCATCGACCTGGCTTATTTCGATCTCAATGTCACCACCGTCGACAATCCCTCGTTTGGCATCAAGGCTGGTCAACCGGGACGGCTGCAGCTGTTCACCGTCAATAACAACCAGTCGTCATCGGCCCCAGTCACCCCAGGGATTCTTGATGAATACGCCGAGAACTTCACTGTGGTGCGCGATGCGATTGCCAACCAGGGGGGTTCAGCGCGCTCAGCAAAGCCCAGGTTCTGCCGCCGGCGGTCACCCTGGTCTGAGCGGCGCTGCAGCAGCGCAGCCCTGGAGCCTGCCTTTTAGGGTCGTCGCCGCTTGAACCGACGTTGCAGCATGTTGAATTTCTGGCCCAACCGCACCGGCCCCGTCAGTGACCAGACCCATGTGTTGCTGTGGACGCCGATCACCGCGCCGGCCCAGGACGGCCAGGGCGAAGCGCTGTTCGGCTGCGGTTGTTTCTGGGGGGCTGAGAAGGGGTTCTGGCGCCTGCCGGGGGTGGTCACCACCGCGGTCGGCTATGCCGGTGGCAGCAACGATGCGCCCACCTACGACCAAGTCTGCAGCGGCCGCACCGGCCATGCCGAGGTGGTCCGCGTCGTCTATGACCGGCAGCGCGTTGATTTCAGCGATCTGCTGAAGCTGTTCTGGGAATGCCACGACCCCACGCAGGGAGACC
>VGQR01000525.1 GCA_016882345.1 Cyanobacteria bacterium K_DeepCast_35m_m2_023 | reverse complement strand
AAGGCGTCCCTGCTGCACCTGAATTGCCCCAGAGCTTCACCCCCGTGCCCGAGGGAACCCCCACCGATGGCCCGCCGCAAGGCCCGGGCGCACCCAGGACCGTTGCCCCTGCCCCAGGTCCTGCCCCAGAGACGCTGCCCCCGGTGTCGGTGCCGCCTCCGCCCGTTGCCGCCCCCCCGGCCCCCTGAGCAATCCGATCAGGCCTGGCCTGGCGCCACAAGCCGTGCCGCAAAAAAACCATCGCCGTCGCCCGGCCAACGCTGCCAGCGCTGGCTGCAGGCCCAACCCTGATGGGACTGCAGGAAGGCCTCGATCCGTTCATCGTTTTCGCGAGGGTGCAGGGTGCAGGTGGCGTACACCAGTCGCCCACCGGGCCGCAACAACGGTGCCAACCCTGCCAGCAGCTGGTCCTGCAGCTGGGCCAACGTCTCGATGACGTCAGGCGACAGACGCCAGCGGGCATCGCTGTGGCGAGCCAGGGTGCCCAGCCCCGAGCAGGGGGCATCGAGCAACACCCCGTCGAAGCGGCCGCGCCACTCGGGCCTGAGCTCGAGCAAGCGGCAGGCATCGGCCTCCAACACCTGAATCGCCGTCAGACCGAGCCGGGCCGCGTTGCGTTGCAGGCGGCGCAGGCGGGTCTCGCCGCGATCAACCGCCCACAGGGTGAGCTGCTCGCCGCAGTGCTCGGCGATCTGGCAGGTCTTGCCGCCCGGGGCCGCACAGGCATCGAGAATCCACTCCCCAGGCTTCGGATCCAACAGCGGCACCACCCGCTGGGCCGAGCGGTCCTGCACACTCCAGTGCCCCTCGGCATAGCCGGGAAGCTGGCGCAGATCGCCGCTGCGGCCGACAAGCTCAAGCCCCTGGGGCAGATCGGCGATGGCCTGGCCCTGCACCCCAGCGGCAGCGAAGGCGTCCAGCACAGCGGGCAGGCTGCTGCGCAGTGGATTCACCCGCAGATCGAGCCGTGGGCTCTGGTTGCAGGCCGCCGCGACTGCCTCTGCCTGGGGAACGGGCAACCACTGCAGCAGCGCCGCCGCCAGCCACGGCGGCAGCGACCGACGCAACGCCAGGCTGGCCGCCAGATCAGCCGGCAAATCCAATCCGGCCCAGGGTCCTAGCCCTGTTGCAGCAGAGCCATCGACCGCGGCCTCGCGCCGGCGCAACAGCTGGCGCAATAGGCCATTGACCACCGGCGCCAGCCTTGCCAACCCCACCTGCCGGGCCAGCTCGACCGCCGTGTTGACGGCCGCAGCCGCAGGAATTGCGCTGCAGAACAGCAGCTGATAGGCGCCCAACTGCAGCACCCAACGCAACTTGGGCGGCTGCCGTGCCGCCGTCACCTTGCCCAGCTGATCCAGCCAGCCGTTGAGCAGTCCCTGCTGGCGGATCGTGCCATAGGCAAGCTCCGTCACCAGCCCCCGGTCGACCGCACTGAGACCCTGGGTCCGTTGCAAGACCTGCTCGAGTGCGCCATCGGCATAGGCACCGCCCGACACCGCCTGCAGCACCTGCCAGGCCAGCAGGCGCGGCCGCACACCGGTCACAGGATCAGACGACATCCACAGACGGCAGCTCTGGAATCCAGAGATAGCGCCGCAACGGCAAGCGGCCCCGATCATCGACAGCGATGCCTTCGGCCCGCAGCAGCGCGATCTGCATCAAATCGCTGCCCTCGCGGCTGGCCGACAGACTGATGCGCCCCTGGGCATTGACGACCCGGTGCCAGGGAATCGCACTGGGCAACGGCAAACGCCGCAGGGCCCAGCCCACCTGACGGGCACCTCCATAGGCGCCGATCAGATCGGCGATCTGGCCATAGGTGGCAAGTCGGCCCGGTGGTATCAATGCGACCAGGGCAAGCACCTGCATATCAAAGGTGGTGCGATCACGCCCGCGACGATCACTGGTCAAGACAGACACGTGCAAGGCCCGCGAACGAGCAGCATTTAGGGCCTCCTGAGAAAGTGAATTCGGAGTCAACCCCAACAAAAAGGAGACCTGCTTAAGCCTGCAGGTCGATCATCACGCTGCAGCCATCTGAGGCTTCGGTGGCA
>VGQR01000524.1 GCA_016882345.1 Cyanobacteria bacterium K_DeepCast_35m_m2_023 | reverse complement strand
AGGCAGCGCTGCACCTGGAACAATCCGCTCAGATACCCAGGCGGCAGATCAGGCAGCAGCGTTGCCATCGTCCAGTGGCGTTCGGCGCGCTCGATCCATTCCACCACCACCGGATTACGGGTGGTTGACCTCGCAGGGTTGTCGCTGATGGCCTTCCGGCACGATCCCGCCTGGCCATGGAGCCACTTGCCGTGGTCAAGTGCCTCGCGGATATACGGATCTCCCCAGCCATAGCGCGGGCCAATCTCCTCTGGCCGCCGCAGATGCAGATCCAGAGGAAAGTCAGGTTTGCAGGTCTCCAGCATCGCCAGCACCGTGTCGCGCGAGCGTCCCTCAAACGGCATCACCACCAGGATGTCGGCATCGGAATCCCAGCGGGCCTCACCCCGGGCCATCGAGCCAAACAGGATGACCTGCTCTGGGGCGAACCGCTCCACCAGTCGCTGGGTGAACGCCGCCAGGGCCTCGCGGGTGACGAGCGGGGCGCGATCAGTCACGGTCCTCAGTTCCATTCACGAGCGCCAGGCGGAGTGACGGCACCCGCTGGAAGCCGGCGTCGCCTGTGACCATCACGGCATCGGCGCCAAGTTGCAGACAGCTGGCGGCCTGCAGGGCATCGGGCGTGCGCAGGTTGTGCTCGGCCCGCAGCAGCGTGGCCCGTTCCACCACAGCCGGGCTGAGCTCCACCCACTCCAGATCCGGATGCAGGAAGAAGGCGTCGAAACGGGCCAGGGCCTCCGCATCCCGCCGGCGCAGTGGCCCCACGCGGCATTCCAGCCAGCTCAGGCGGCTGATGGCCAGCTGCAGGCCGCCTGCGGAAGCCGGATCCGCCATGGCCAGCTGCCGCAGCTGCTGCTTCAGGGCCTCGGCCCAGGCCGCGGTTCCTTCCACGGCATAGATCACCGCGCTGGCGTCCAGAAAGGCCGTCACCAGTCGCGTTCCTGGCCCAGCTCCGCGTCGATCGCCGCCTTGCTCCGTCCCTGCCGCGCAGGCGGCAGATCCAGCAGCCAGTCGAGGCAGCTCTGGCCTGCTGTGGCAGGGCGATCGGCCTGGCGGCGAAGGCGGTTGTAGTCGGCCTCGCTGAGCACCACGGCCGCTGGGCTGTTGCGTTTCAGCAGGTGCACCGGGCCGGCGCGCAGGGCCTCCTCCACCGCCGCGATACCGCGGCGCTTGAGCTCTGCAGAGCGGAGCACGTTCAGCGGCTGGTCGGCCATGGCTCGGATTCTAGGCACCTTAGGCATAGATCGGTACCAAAGTCAGTACTGTGGTCACCGATCGATCGCGCCGGGCGCATCGAAGCCCAGGCCCCAGAGGGTTGCACTCAGCCATGCAGCACCTCTCCGTGATCAAAGGCTTCACGGATGAAGGGATCACCCCAGCCATACCGCTGTTTGGCAGCTTCTGGTCGGCAGAGCAAGAGATCCAGCGGAAAGGATGGATTGCCCACTTCGAGCATCTCAAGCCGCCGCTCCTGGTCACTCAGGCGGTGCGGCACATGGCGAGCACTCCCTTTGCGGCGGTCACCACCACCGCCATCCGCTCCGCCACACGCCCCGCCGTGGCCCCTGCGGCCACCGCGCCATCGAGGATCTCCAGTGCCCTCCGGCGATCAGCCTGGGAGGTCAGTCCTCCTCGGCCTCTCCCCAGAGGGCCTGCATCTCCTGGAAGCGCTGCCAGCGGCCGAACTGGTCTTGCCACTGGATCACGATGCGGGTCATGGCGGGGCGATGGGCAACGGGGCCAGCATCAGCTCGGCACAGCCAGGCCGAGCTGGCTGTCCTGCGAACCACGGGCCGCCCTCAGTGGCGACTCTTCTTCGCATCCTTGAGCAGCAGACGCAGTTGCTGCGGGCGCAGTGGCGACGGGATGAAGCCGAAGCGGGCGTAAAAGCCAGCCGCGTTTTCGTTCAGCGGATGGGTCAGGATCGCTCGAATGCCGGCCTGCTCAGCGATCAACAGCGTCCGCCTGATCGCGTCCTGCAGCATGCCGACACCGATGCCAAGCCCCTGGTGATCGGTGGAGACGGCAAGCCGGGCCAGGATGACCACAGGCAGCGGGAAACGACCCAT
>VGQR01000523.1 GCA_016882345.1 Cyanobacteria bacterium K_DeepCast_35m_m2_023 | reverse complement strand
GCCCTCAGACGGCTCGCGGTGCGCGACCTGCAGCGAGCGCGGCCGCTGCAGCTAGACCCGTCGCTGCTGACCAGCGATGCCGAAGCGGTGGTCGACGATCCGGCGGTTGACATCGTCGTCGAGGTCATGGGTGGCCTTGAGCCGGCCCGCAGCTTGATTTTGCGCGCCATCGCCGCCGGCAAGCCCGTCGTCACCGCCAACAAGGCCGTGATCGCACGGTTCGGTGAAGAGATTGCCGCTGCCGCCGCCGCCAGGGGGGTCTATGTGTTGATCGAGGCGGCTGTTGGGGGTGGCATTCCGATCATCGAGCCGCTCAAGCAGTCGCTGGGGGCCAATCGCATCCAGCGCGTCAGCGGCATCATCAACGGCACCACCAATTACATCTTGAGCCGCATGGCCGACGAAGGTGCGGCTTACAGCGCGGTGCTGGCCGACGCCCAGCGCCTGGGCTATGCCGAAGCCGACCCCGCCGCCGATGTGCAAGGCGGCGACGCCGCCGACAAGATTGCGATCCTGGCGGCCCTGGCCTATGGCGGCACGGTGCCGCGCGCTGCGATTCCCACCAGTGGCATCGACAGGCTCGACGCCCGTGATGTGGCCTATGCCGATCAGCTGGGTTATGGCGTCAAGCTGCTGGCGGTGGCCGAGCAGGTGGGCCTGGCGTCTGACGGGGCTGCCGAACTGGATGTCAGCGTCAATCCGACGCTCGTGCCGCGCGACCACCCCCTGGCGGGGGTGCACGGGGTAAACAACGCCATTTTGGTTGAGGCTGATCCCGTCGGTCGGGTCATGTTTTACGGCCCAGGAGCTGGCGCCGGCCCCACGGCCTCGGCGGTGGTGGCCGACATTCTCAACATCGCCGGCATTCGCCAGGTGAGCGGCGCCGGCTCTGCCGATCAACCGGCCCCCCTTGACCCCCTGTTGGCGGCTGGCAGCTGGCGCCCCTGCCGACTGGTGGATCCAGCCCTGACCCGTCACCGCAACTATGTGCGCCTGCGCACCAGCGACGAGGCCGGGGTGATCGGACGGATCGGCACCTGTTTCGGCGATGCCGGTGTGTCGCTGCAATCGATCGTGCAGTTCAAACCCCCGTCGGATGCCGAAGGGGCCCACGCCGAAATCGTTGTGATCACCCACGCGGTCGCCGAAGCCAACTTTCGCTCAGCCCTGCAGGCCATCGAGGCCTTGCCGGTGGTCGACTCGATCGCGGCTTGCCTGCGCACCCTGTAGCCATGCAGCCCCACCGGCGCCTGAGGCTCAGCGCCGTGTTCGCCGGGCTGCTGTCGGTGCTGCCGCTGGTTGGCCTGGTGCTGGCCTGTCAGCCCCGCAAGGACCCACAGCGGCTGGTTATTGCCAGTCGCAATCGCATCGACACGGTTGATCCGGCGGCCGCTTCGACCTTCGGGGCGATGCAGTTGCTCAGTGCCCTGGGTGATCCGCTGTACGCCGTGCGTCGCGACGGCAGCATCGAGCCCCGCCTGGCCACCGCCTTGCCGCGCATCAGTGCCGATGGGCTGCGGGTGGTGGTGCCCCTGCGGCGGGGCGTGCGCTTTCACGACGGCACGCCGTTTGATGCCGCCGCGATGGTGTTCACCCTCGAGCGGTTCTTGGCCATCGGCACCCTCAGCTATCTGCTGGGGGATCGGGTCGTGGCGGTGCGGGCCCTCGATGCCCACACCCTGGAGCTGCGGCTGCGCCGGCCCTTTGCCGCCATGGCCCAGCTGTTGAGCGCGGTCAACCTGACGCCCCTCTCGCCTGCGGCCTATCGCCAGTACCGCCGCCGCCAGCTGAGCGACCGTTTTGTGGGCACGGGACCGTATCGGCTGACGTTTTACACCCCCCAGCAGCAGCGGCTCGAACCCTTCCAGGGGTATTGGGGACGGCCCCCCGCCAACCGCGGCCTGGAGCTGGTGTCGCTCAGCAATTCGACCGCCCTCTACGGCGCCCTGCAGAGCGGTGAGGTCGACGGGCTGCTGTCCACCAGCCTTGAGATTGACCACCAGGTGGAGCTGCAGCGTCAGGCGCGGCGCGGTCAGTTGCGCCAGGCCACGGGCCCGGCGCTCGAGATCG
>VGQR01000522.1 GCA_016882345.1 Cyanobacteria bacterium K_DeepCast_35m_m2_023 | reverse complement strand
GGCCACCAACTGCAGCGCCTCTGAGCCGAGATCGAACCCTATCCAGATGGGAGCCTGTTGGCTGCCTCTGGCGGGGCGCAGCCACAACGGCTCACGGAATCGTGCGGCTTGGCGCGGCACCGCTTGCTGGCGCCAACCCTGCGCACAGGGCATCAGCGCCAGCCGCAGCCGCTGGAGACCCTGATCGGCGGAAGGGTCTGGCCAAGTTGGGCCACGCAGCAGCGAGACCCCCAGCCGATCCACCGACCCCGACACCCCTTGGGGGCCATCCAGCAACACCGCCAGGCCGCCGGCCGCCGCCTGAGACGCCAGCCAGCTGATCGCGGGCACCTCCCAACGGGCCTGCTCTCGCCCATTGCGCGGCTCCGCCGGGCGCTCCAGAACGCCCGCTGGCGTATCCGCCGCGAAGCGCCAAGCGGGCTGCGCCAGGGGAAGTTCCAGCCGCAGCAATTCATGGCGCTGGTGCCAATCCACCTGCAACGAGAGCTCAAGCCAGGGCGATGCGGCCCGCAGCTGCACATCCAGCCGCAGAGGGCTGCGGCCGCAATGGCCGCGCCACACCAGCCGCGTGCAGAGCGGACCCGCCTCAGCCAGCTCGGGCCCCGGCTGCCAATGCAGCGGCAATGGGTGATCTCGGTAGTTCGCAGCGATGTCCCAGGCATCCCAGAACTCGCCTCGATCCGCCCAGCGGCACCACTCCAGGGGCCCTTGCAGCTGCGGCACACCATTGGCGCCGCTGAGTTGCACCAATCCGCAGGGATCGAACTCCGCCAGAACGAGCCCATTGCTGAGCTGCCAGTGCTGATCACTCCGGGTCAGCTGGACGGGCTGCTGAATGGCAGCCGCCTGCGCCGGATCAGGCGATCCCAGCCGCTGCAATGGCAGAGCCGCCACAGCAGCTGGCATGGCCAACTGCACCCAGACGCCTCCGCCTGGGGCCGGCTGATGCGGTAGCGCAAGCGCCTCACCGGCCAGCTGCCAATGCCCGGGGGGCAACCGCAGCGTGCGCGGACCTGCCGCCTGCAACTGCAGCTGAGCCAACCACCACCCGTTATGGGAGGGGAGCAGCGCCTGAAGCGCTTGATCCCGGCTGCGGCGGACCTGACGACGGGCTTGGCGCCACTGCGGCTCCGCCTGCTCGAACACCTCAGGAATCGAAGTGCCGGGAAGAATGTCGTGAAACTGCTGAAACAGCAGCGGGCGCCAATCAGCCGGAGGCCTGGCTGGCAAATCAGACCGATGCAGATGCAGCAAGGCCAGCGCCAGATCGGCCTCCCGCAACAAGCGCTCCAGGCTGCGGTTGTGGCGTTTCTGATCAGGCCGGCTGGTGGCGCAGCCGCGGTGCAGCTCCAGATACAGCTCATCGCGCCACACCGGCAGCTGCCGCTTCAAGGGCTCCAGCTGCTCGAGGTAGTCGCGCAGCGTTCCGTGACGCTGGGGACTGGCCAGCGGTTGCTGCTCCCAGAGCTGCAGCTGCTGCAGCATCTCCGCCGTCGGGCCACCGCCGTGGTCGCCCACACCGGGTAGCCAGAGGGCCTGATCCACCCCCGTAGCGGTCTGCCACTGGCTGCGGTATTGGTCGATCGCCAGGGGATCGCCATCGGTGCCGATCGGCGCCGTGGCCAGCGCCATCAGCTCAGCACCGCAGCGGCTGCGCCAGCGGAACAATCGATGCGGAAAGGGTTGGCCGCTATTCCAGGCGAGCTTGTGGGTGCAGAACCACTCCACACCGGTGCTGCGCGCCACCGCCGGCAGACCGGCGCTGAACCCGAACGTGTCGGGCAGCCAGCAGAGGTTGTGGCGCCACTCCGGGAAGCGGCTGCGGCTGTAGGCCTGCCCGAGGGCAAATTGCTGAAGCAGCGAGCTAGTACCGATCAGTACGCAGTCGCTCTCCACCCAAGGGCCGTTGATGGGCTCAAAGCGACCAGCCTGCATGGTCTTGCGCAGGCGGGCGAAGAGGGCGGGCCGGTGCTGCTCGATCCAGGCGTAGAGCGCTGGCGTGGAATGGGCAAAGTGCAGCGCCGGGTAGCGCTCCATCAGCCCAAGGGCGGATTCAAACGTGCGCAGCGCCGC
>VGQR01000521.1 GCA_016882345.1 Cyanobacteria bacterium K_DeepCast_35m_m2_023 | reverse complement strand
CTGCCGATCGAGCGCTACGGCGACATGGCCTCGCTGCGGGATCTCAAGGCCCGCGTCGGCCCCTTCATCCTCAGGCGTCTGAAAACCGACCGTTCGATCATCTCCGACCTGCCCGAAAAGCTCGAGTTCAGCGAATGGGTGGGTCTGGCCCCCGAGCAGAAGAAGCTCTACAACAAGACCGTCGAGACCAGCCTCGATGCGATCGCCCGCGCGCCCCTGGGCCAGAAGCACGGCCAGGTGCTGGCCCTGCTGACCAAGCTCAAGCAGGTCTGCAACCACCCGGCCCTGGCTCTCAAGGAGAGCCCCGAAACCGCGATCGCCAGTGGCAACGGCAGCTTTGCCAGCCGCAGCGCCAAGGTGCAGCGGCTGGAAGAGATCCTCGAAGAGGTGATCGAGGCGGGCGATCGGGCCCTGCTGTTCACCCAGTTCGCCGAATGGGGGCACCTGCTCAAGGCCCACCTGGAGCGCAAATGGCGCGCCGAGGTGCCCTTTTTGCATGGCGGCACCAGCAAGACCGAGCGCCAGGCCATGGTCGATCGTTTTCAGGACGACCCCCGCGGCCCGCAGCTGTTTCTGCTGTCGCTCAAGGCCGGCGGCGTCGGCCTCAACCTCACCCGGGCCAGCCACGTGTTTCACATCGACCGCTGGTGGAACCCGGCGGTCGAAAACCAGGCCACCGACCGGGCCTACCGCATCGGCCAGACCAACCGGGTGCTGGTGCACAAGTTCATCACCAGCGGCTCGGTCGAAGAGCGCATCGACCGCATGATCCAGGAGAAATCGAAGCTGGCGGCCGACATCGTCGGCAGCGGCGAAGACTGGCTCGGCGGCATGGACGTCGGCCAGCTCAAGGAGCTGGTCGCCCTCAGCAACGAGGAGGACTAGATCTTGGAACCCGCCGTTCCGGCTCCGGAAGCTTCAGACATCCGCTGGAAGCAGCGCTTCGACAACCTGCAGCGGGCCTACACACGGTTGCGGTCGGTGCTGGAACTGGCAGCTGAAGATCCCGAGAGCGAGGTGGTCCGCCTGGCTTCGATCAAGGCCTACGAATTCACCTTTGAACTGAGCTGGGCGACCCTCAAGGACTACCTCAGCTACAACGGCATCGACGCTCGTTTGCCGCGGGAGGTGATCAAGCAGGCTTTTGCCACAGGCCTCTTGGCCGACGGCCAGCTCTGGATCGACATGCTCGAGGAGCGCAACCTGATGGCCCACACCTATGACGATGCCCGTGCCAAAGCTGCCGTGACCCAGATCCAGACGCGTTATCTCGCCGGACTTGAGCAACTGCACACGCTGCTGAGCGGCAAGCTCCAGGAGACGCCATGAGCGCTTTCAAGGCCGCCGGAACCGTCACCACCAACCACGGCCTCAGCACTCGCACCGTGGCCGAGATTCGCGCCTGCCTGCTGGGGTTCCCGCAGATTCACTGGGTCAAGCTCTATGGCAGCAGGGCCATGGGAAACCATTGGGCCGGCTCCGACATCGACCAGGCGTACAGCGCCCCTGAAGACTGCAGCGCCGCCCTGCGTGAGGCCCTCGACCAGCTGCCCACCCCCTACCTGTTCGATGTGACCCACTGGGAATCCCTGACCTACGCCCCCCTGCAGGAGCACATCGCGCGCGCCGGCGTTCCCTTCCCATGAACACCCCCACCGCCATCACCACCCAACTGGGCCAGCAGGGCCTGGGGCAGCAGCCCTGGTGGGTCGAGCAATGGATGGAGCTGATCAACGGCTACCGCTTCAAGAAACGGCTCGAGCGCGCCTGGGAGTACGCCCGCTCGGGCAACGTGCAATCGATCCGCTTTGAGGGGCGCCGCGTGCACGCGCGGGTGCAAGGCACCGAGGCCGAGCCCTACAAGGTCAAACTCTGGCTCGACGTGCTGAGCGACGACGACTGGGGCTATGTGCTCGAAGCCCTCAGCCACAAGGCGCGCTGGTCGGCCCAGTTGCTGGCGGGCGTGATGCCGCAAGACATCGAGAGAGCATTTGCGGCCAGCGGCAAACGGCTGTTCCCGTTCAAATTGCAGGAGGTGCGCAGCGAGTGCAGCTGCCCCGACAAAGCCAACCC
>VGQR01000520.1 GCA_016882345.1 Cyanobacteria bacterium K_DeepCast_35m_m2_023 | reverse complement strand
AGAGTTGTCCACCAAATGGCAGGAAGAAATCCTTGAACGAGAGCTGATCACGATGCTCGCGCCGATACATGTGGAAAACTCTGGGCGGCTTTTGGGCGCAAATGCACCCATTTGCGTACATTTTACCGCCAGAAACTGGTCATATCCATTGCGGCGCAACTGGTCTGACCTTATTCAAGAGGCCCTACCTAGAAGCCTGCATTGAAGAAGAGCATGGTGATGCAGCTTTCATCGCCAAGGCTCTTGGAGAGATTGTTCGCGCTCAAGGTATGACAGAGATCGCACGCCAGACAGGCCTGTCTCGCGAGAGTCTCTACAAAGCTCTGACAGGTGAGCGCAGCCCTAGTTTTGATACCGAGCTCAAAGTGATCTCTGCGCTTGGGTTGAAGCTGAGCGCGTGCGTGAGTGATGAAGCCGAGCTTGCTTGAACCTCAGTCTTGCGGCATAAGTCCGCGACGGAAATCTGTTGTGCGGGCCCTTCGAACGCGCCCCTTGAGTGGAGAAGTCTCCATCCATAACCGATAGATGCATGAACTATTGCCCTGCCACTCAGAGACAGCGTTCGAAGGGCATTGCCGACACTTCTGAGATTGCCTAGTTAATACCAGTAAGAGCTTGTTACCTTATCGAGCTTCAATGATCATTATCTCAAGCAAGTGCTTTTGGTGCTGATCTGTGACTCAGAACGTAGACGCAACCCCTGGCTGCCCCCGGCGGGGCAATGCTGACATGGGCAGCTTTGTGAGGGTCGAATCCTGCTCCTACTCTGTCGTATCCGCTTTCTGATTGTGTCGCGGAAAGGCCCAAACGAGTCAAGCATTCGGAGGCGTCTCTGAACATTGGTCCTCATGTCCTTGATTCGTGGCTGAACCCTGAATCACTGTATTTGATGTGAAACGCACCACCGTGGCCCTGGGTGCTGTATGCACTGGCAGCTGTTGGCCCTGCCTCAACATTTAGTTCATCCCATGCACGCCAATCACGTGCGTCAGCTGGCCGCCTGGTCGCGGTGGAAGCTCTGCAGCACTTCCACCAGGATCAGGTCGCCAATAGCAACCAGCGTGTGGCCCCTGAGCGCTTTGATGCGTTTCTGCTGCTCAAGTTTGACGAGCGTGCGCAACCCTATGTCCACAGCTTCTCGCTTGGTGTGGGCGCCGCTGGCTTGCGTGGCATCCCGCATCAGCTGATCGTCGATCACGATGTTCGTGCGCATGCCCCTACAGCCATGTGTTCTGGTTAGGGGCTAGATGTGCATCCATGATCGTCCCCGCTGGCCGCACCCAGGACCAGGGATCGATACGGTGTTCCCATGAATCCCCCCCAGCTGACGCTCCTCTACGACGGCGGCTGCCCGCTGTGCCTGCGGGAGGTCCGTTTGTTGCGCGGCCGCGATCAGCGGCTGCACCCCCAGGACCCCCGGCTGGCGTTTGTTGATATCGACGCCCCCGACTACGACCCGCAGGCCCACGGTGGCGTCAGCTACCGCGAGGCGATGGGCCGCATCCACGGGCTGCAGGCCGATGGCACGGTGCTGCGTGATGTGGCGGTGTTTCGAGAGGCCTACCGGCTCGTCGGCCTGGGCTGGCTGTATGCACCCACCGCCTGGCCGCTGCTGCGCCCCGCCGTCGATGGGGCCTATGGCTTCTGGGCCCGCTGGCGCTTGCGGATCACCGGCCGGCCCGAGCTCGATCAGCTGTGCCGCTGTCGCTCAGGGCAGGCTCTGGAGCCCGGCCGCGAGACGCTGCAGTCCCTCGCCCAAAATGACGCTGGACGTTGCCGTGCTGATGCGGATGTGACCGCGGGCGCCTTCGCCGAAGAAGGCGCTTGAGCCAGGTACCACGGCCAGCTGGTGGCCCTCGAGCAGATGCTGCACGAGTCGGTCCTGATCGGGGCAGATGGCGCTGATGTCGGGGAACACCACAAAGGTGCCCTCTTGTTCATGGCAGCGCACGCCGGGCATGGCGCGCAGCTGCTCCAGAGCCTGATCGCGCCGCCGGCCCAGGTGGGCGACGAAGCGCTCCAGCCACTGGCTGGCGTGCTGGTACGCCGCCGCCGCCGCCACCTGAGACAGCAC
>VGQR01000519.1 GCA_016882345.1 Cyanobacteria bacterium K_DeepCast_35m_m2_023 | reverse complement strand
CGTCGTTCGCTGGTGGCGAGGGGTCAGGCGCCGGGGGCGCGTCGCGCTGCCAGCGGCTGATGCGCAGATCGTCATCGCTGGGCCATTCGCCGCCTGCAGCGCCGTCGCGCGGCACCGACGGCGGCGGCGCGGGCGTGGGCGCGGGCGAGCTCGCCCGCCGCGAGATCGCCTCCAGACGGCGACGGGGCGAGCGGGCTCCAGCCGCCCGCGGTTCAGGGCGTTGCTGGGGCTGCTGCCAGGGTTCGCGCCAATCGTCGTCGCCCTCGTCGTCGAGCAGCCATTCGAGTTTGTTTTCGACCCAGCGCCCCAGTTCGCCGGGGCTCAGGCGGGAGCGCCCGCGTCGCGGCAGACCGCGGGCGACCCCGCGGGAGCCGGGACGAGCGCCGGAGACGCCGTCGACAAACTGGCGTCCGGCCTCGACCCAGCGGTCCAGGCGTTGATCAAACCCCTCGTCACCACTGCGTGCCATCGCTGCAGGTTAACGGCGGCGACAGCCCGACCAGCGCTCGAGTCCCAGCCCCAGCAAGGTGATGCTGAGACCTCCGAACTCGAGGGTCCAAAAAAAGACGTGCATGGCCAGCGGCCGCTGCAGCGACCTTAAGGCCAGCAATCCCAGACTCAAGCGGCTGATTCAAAGTCCAACAGACAGCTGGCATGCCAGCGCCCCCCATGGAGGGCCTGGCAACAGTGGCGGCAGGCCAGCCCGTTGATCCGCCGCCGGTAGGGGGTACTGAACCCGCAGCGTCGGCAACGGGCCAGCCAGCGGGGCACCGCCGCCGCATCGCGGCCCGGCAACGGGTAGCTGTGGCGCACGCGCACCACAAACGCGCTCTGGGCGGCATTGATCGCAGCCATGCGGGCATGGAAGTGGGGGCCATGGGACTCGCGCACCTGCAGCACCCGATCCACCCAGGCGTGAATCATTTCGTGGCAGAGGGTGCTCAGCAGTGCCTCATCGGGCAGCGGCTCGAGCAGGGGGCGCGACAGCACGATCTCGCAGAGATCGGGCCCGCGTCGGTACAGGCCGGCGCTGCGGGTCATGCGGCCATCGCTCCAGCGCAGACTCACCAGGCTGCGCCCGTCAGGGGCCAGCGACCCGCCGAAATGCTCGCGGTTGAGGCGATGAAACAGCGGCAACAGGGGGGCGATCGGCACGTAGGTTCGCCGCAGCGGCAGGCGCAGTTTGGCGCAGCTGTGCCGGCTGTTCCGCCAGCCGGATGAAATCCGCACCACCGCCGGCCGGGGTGGTCCTGCAGAATCTGCCGTGGCTTGCGGCTGGAGACTGCATGGACTGGCAACTGGTGCAAAGCATCGGCACCAAGGCGCTGTTGGCTGGCGCCGGAGCGCTGCTGCTCTACTGGACCATCAGCGCCGTCAAGCTGGTGATCAGCGCCCGCGGCATCAACCCGCTGATCAAGCAGTTTTTCAACCAGGTCGCAAGCGGCCAGGTCGATGGTGCCTACCTGCTCACCACCAAGAACTACCGCTCCCACGTCAACCGCAGCCAGTTCATCCGCTTTCTGGCGGGGCTGCAGCTCAACCGCTACCGCAACCTCAAATCGGGGCGGCCCCGGATCGAGGACGGCCAGGTGATGCTCACCATCAAGCTCAAAAGCGAAGGCAACGACGAACTGCCCCTCGACTTCACCTTTGTGAAGGTCGATGAGCAGTGGCGTGTTGAGCGCATCACCAAGCTGGCCGCCGCCTGAGCGAGCCATGACCCCGGCCCTGGCCGAGCGGGCTGCCGAGCTGCGGCAGCTGCTCAACCGCGCGGCTCACGCCTACTACGTGCTCGACGCTCCAGTCATGGAGGATCCGGTCTACGACCGGCTCTACCGGGAACTCCTCGAGCTCGAAACCAGCCATCCCGAGCTGGTGAGTCCCGACAGCCCCACGCTGCGGGTGGGTGGCCCGCCGGCCGCGGGCTTCAACAGCGTCGAGCACCGCATCGGCCTGCTGAGCCTCGACAACGCCTTCTCGATCGACGAGCTGGAGGCCTGGCACCAGCGCCTGCTCAAGGTGCTCGATCGCGACCAACCCGCTGCTGCTGGCGATCCCCTACCGGCGCTGCCGTTGGTGG
>VGQR01000518.1 GCA_016882345.1 Cyanobacteria bacterium K_DeepCast_35m_m2_023 | reverse complement strand
GGCGATGGAGGCCAGCGGCATCAGCATCCGCCTGGCCCATAGCCCGGCGGCCATTGAGGGCGCGCCCGGTGATCTGACGGTGGTGACCCAGAGCGGCGAACGGCTGTCCTGTGGCGGGGCGCTGCTTGCAACCGGCCGCCGGCCCTTTCTGGCAGGCCTGGATCTGGAGGCGGCCGGCGTGGCGATCGAAGGACACCGCATCCCCGTCAATCCCGACCAGCAGACCAATGTGCCCCACATCTACGCCGTAGGAGACGTCACCGATCGCATCAACCTGACCCCGGTCGCCATTGATGAAGGACGAGCTCTGGCCGACAGCGTCTATGGCAACAAACCCCGGCAGGTGGACCACAACCTGGTGGCCAGCGCCGTGTTCTCGATGCCCGAACTCAGCGCGGTGGGTCTGAGCGAAGACCAGGCGATCGAGCGCTACGGCAAGGATCTGATCCGCATCCATCGCGCCCGATTCAGACCGATGAGCCAGGCTCTGCCCAGACGGGATTTCAGAGTGCTGCTCAAGCTCGTGGTGCTGGCCAGCAGCGGCAAGGTGCTGGGGTGCCACATGGTGGGTGACCACGCTTCAGAGATCGTGCAGATGGCCGCCATCGCCATCGGCATGGGTGCCACCAAGGCCGACTTTGATCGGACGATGGCATTGCACCCTACGGTTGCCGAAGAGTTCGTGACCATGCCCGACTGATGGGTCGTCCCTACCAACCATCGCTGCTCCGTCTGCTGCATGCCGGCACGGCTCTGATGGTGGTCGCTGCCTGGATCAGTGGTCTGATCGTCTATGTCGTCAACGATGGGCGACTGTTGCCAACCGGGCTGAGTGAACGATTCAGACTCGGCAACGACTGGATTGACATCCATGGCAGTGCGGGCGTGATCCTGCTGCCGGTGGCTGTGCTGCTGACGGCCTATGCGCTCACCCTCGGCAAGGCGCGCCTGCGTCGGGCCGGCAACCTCTTGCCCCTGGCAGCCCTGGGTTTGGCGCTCGTCAGTGGCAAGCTGATGAACGAGCACTGGCTGCGCGACGGGGTGTTGGATCACCCCGTGTATTGGCTGCATTTGAGCGCTTGGGTGCTGATGGCGCTCAGCGTCGGAGTCCATCTGCTGCAAGCGCTGCAACGTGGTGGACGACCGCTGCTTCGCTCGATGTTCAGAATCGACCTGCAGAAACACGATCGCCCGGGGCAATGGCCGGCTCAGGTGTGGCGGTGCATAACCACTGCCGGGCGTCGTTGATCTGGTCGCTGTCAAAACTGCGGCAGCGGGCATTGACGAAGCGCTTCAGCAGCCGCTGGGCTGCTTGCTGCCAACGGGCCGGAGCGATCAGGGCCACCAGTTGGGGTCGGTGGCGGTATTCGCGAATCAGAGCCAGATGCTGACCCAGGGCCCGCAGGCCCAGCCACCCCTCGAACTGCCGCAGATCGAGCAACAGGCGGATGGTGTCTTGGTGACTGAAGACGTTCGCCAAATCATCGTCGATGCGCGCATAGACGTCTGGATCCAGCCGACCGATCATCTCCAGGGTGACCACCCCATTCTGTTGGGTGAGGTGAATGGTGCCCAGCGATTCAGACAACCAGCGACGGGCGTCGTCGAGCTGATCGGCCTGAAACAACTTGACCGGACAGGGCATGAACAGGGCAATCGCCCGCAAGGTCTGGCGCAACCAGGGCAGATCGGTCACCAGCGCCATGCGCTCGAAACCATCCCAGTGGCGCAAGCCCAAGGTCGTGTCATCCCAGAGGGCTTCACGACTCACGCCCCTGAAGTCGTCGCCACAGACCAACAGGGTCTTGATGCGCTCGTGTTGATCGAAGGCCGCCTCGATGGCGGGCTCGAGGACGTTGGCGATGTCACGGGCAACAATGTCGCCATGCAAGCTGAAGCCCAGCGTGGCAGCGGGAAGATCCTCAATCGGTTCAATCACGACCTAGGCTTGCTGAACAGCCCCATGACCGTATGCAGGACAAGCAGGGCCGTTGACCGGCTGCGGCAGCGCCGCCTCAGATCGACAGCGCGGGTTTAGAACCCCCGCAATTGCTCGAGCTCACCGCGGGCATGCAGCTCGGCCA
>VGQR01000517.1 GCA_016882345.1 Cyanobacteria bacterium K_DeepCast_35m_m2_023 | reverse complement strand
GCTGGCGATTGCATCGGCCAGCACCTGGCCGGGCCCCACCGAGGGCAGCTGGTCGACATCGCCCACCAGCAGCAAGGCCGCCTCCGGCGGGATGGCGGCCAGCAGCGAGGCCATCAGCGGCACATCCACCATCGAGGTCTCGTCGACCACCAACAGGTCGCACTCCAGCGGCAGTTCGGCATTGCGGCGGAAGCCATAGATGGCCGGGTCGAACTCCAGCAGCCGGTGGATGGTCTTGGCCTCCAGGCCGGTGGCCTCGGCCATGCGCTTGGCGGCCCGGCCGGTGGGGGCGCAGAGCTGGATGCGCAGCTTCTTGGCCGCCAGTATGCGCAGGATGGCGTTGATCAGGGTGGTCTTGCCGACGCCGGGCCCGCCTGTGATCACCAGCAGCTTGCTGGCCAGGGCCAGTTCAACGGCGGCCTTCTGGCTGGCGGCGAGCTCCAGGCTCAGGCGTTGCTCCACCCAGCCGATCGCCTTGGCCGCAGCGATGGTGCCCCAGGGCGGCGCCCCTTCCGCCAGCTCCTGCAGCGACTCGGCGATGCGCCGCTCATCGCGGTGCAGGTGGGCCAGGAAGATGGCGGGCTCGCCCGCCAGGGTGTCGGCCCCCACCGAGCCCTCGCTCAGTTCCAGGTCGAGAGCGGTCTGGATCAGGGCGGGTTCGAGGGGTTCACGGCGGCTGGCGCCGTTGCCGTCGCTCTGTTCCTGCGCTGGTCGTTCCACCGCCAGCAGCTCTCCCGCCAGCTTGAGCAGCTCGGCGGTGGGTAGGCCGCAGTGGCCCTCGCCGCTGGCCTCCAGCAACGCGTAGTTGATGCCGGCCCGCAGACGGATCGTGGCAGTGGGCTCGATGCCCAGCCGTGCTGCGATGGCATCGGCGGTGCGGAAGCCGATGCCGCGGATGTCCCGCGCCAGGCGGTAGGGGTTCTCCGCCATCACCTGCACGGCGTCATTGCCATACGTCTTGAAGATCCGCACGGCCCGGGCGGTGCCAACGCCATGGCTGTGCAGGAACACCATGATTTCGCGCACCACCTTCTGATCGGCCCAGGCCTGGGCGATGCGGCCCGCTCGCACCTGGCCGATGCCTGGCACCTCGCGCAGGCGTTCGGGAGCCTGCTCGATCACCTCAAACACCTCGGCGCCAAAGGCGGCCACCAGCTTGCTGGCGTAAATCGGGCCGATGCCGCGGATCATCCCTGAGCCCAGGTACTTCTCAATCCCCTCGGCGGTGGTGGGCGGCGAGGAGCGCAGGAAGGCGGCCTTGAACTGCTGGCCGTGCTCCCTGCTGTTCACCCAGGTGCCACTGACGGTGACCCATTCGCCGGCGCTGATCTCGGCGGCGTGACCCACCACCGTGACCAGGTCGCGATGGCCGCGGGCCTTGATCCGCAGCACGCAGAAGCCGTTCTCTGCGTTGTAAAAGGTGACGCGCTCAATCGAACCGGCCAGCACTTCAGTGGGCTGGGTTGTGGTGTCCGGCATCCCAGGGGACTGGCCAGCGCTCGGCTTGTTCATGCCTCGCCGCGATGCCACCGGGCCATGCTTGCAGGCAGCATGGGTGGGATACCAGAGCCGATGCGACCGGCAACTGCATGGCCAGCACCGATGAGCGAAGTCTGATGCTCGACGAAGATTCGGACTACGACATCCGGTGTCAACAGATCCGCCAGGAAAACGCAGCTCTTCTTGGCGAATTCAGCCGTTGGCTCAAGAAGGCTGGCCTGGCGGCGGTGACGGTCAGAAGCCATGGCAGGGACCTCGACTTTTATTTGAATCACTTCCTTCTCTACTCAGACATGTTGACGCCTGCTGATGGGGTTGGCACTGTCGGCGAGTTTCTTGGCGACTGGTTTATTCACAAGGCCATGTGGTCGAACAAGACAACAGTCAAGGCCAATGCCGCCAGCCTCAAAAAGTTCTATGCCTTCATGGCTGAACGAGGGCTTGTCACGCACGAGGAGTTCGCCTCCCTGAAGCAGCAGATCAAGGACGAGCTGCCGGACTGGCTGGCCGCTGTCGAGAGATACAACGACCCGGATGTTGACCTCTTTGAGGATGCCTGGCCGATCTGAAATGGAGTGCGCCCCGC
>VGQR01000516.1 GCA_016882345.1 Cyanobacteria bacterium K_DeepCast_35m_m2_023 | reverse complement strand
CTGAGCTCGGTGTCATCAGCCAGCAGCGCGGATTCACCGCTGCGGCTATCGAGCAGAGGCTGCAGCCGAAGATCCACAGCGCCCACCTTCTCCTCGAGCTCGAGCAAGCGGTAGGTGAGGCTCTCGGTCAGCTCCGAGAGCGTCTGCAACTGATCGGCCAATCGCCGCAGTCCGCTCAACGCGAAAACCTCAGGTGCCATGGGGAATCCTGGTGGCCTAGGTAGATGATATCGGCCCTCGCCCGCAGCGCCAGCCCCAGGGGTGGGCCTGGCAGTCTGCAGTCAGGAATGACGCGAATGTAACGATTCTGACAATGGCGATCGGGTGGGTTTAGATGCCCATAGGTTCCGTGTTCTTTTCAGTGGTGGGCTGCCTTTGGCGCCCCTGAGCGGCTCGCCAGCCATCCCATCCCGGCCCGTCTGCCGCCGCCCTTGCCATGCCCCTCGCCAACGCCGCCTATCTGGGCATTGATCGTTATGCCCACGATCGCGACACCGAAAACTGGACCAACGGGTCTGAAGCCGACAAGGAACTGATCATCCGCTCGGTCTATCGCCAGGTCCTGGGCAACCAATACGTGATGAAGAGCGAGCGGCTCGAAGGTCCGGAGTCGCTGTTCAAGCGCGGCTGTCTGAGCGTGCGCGAACTGGTGCGCCAGGTGGCCAAGAGCGGCTTGTACCGCCAGAAGTTTTTTGAGAACTACAACCCCTACCGCTTCATCGAGCTGAACTTCAGGCATCTGTTGGGCCGCGCTCCCCAGAACAAGGCGGAGATGCTGCACCACTTCACGATCCCGCAGGAGCAGGGCTTCGACGCCGAGATCGACTCCTACCTCGACAGCGCCGAGTACCAGGAGCGCTTCGGTGAAGAGGTGGTGCCCTACCTGCACGGCTGGGATTACTCCAAGGGCCAGCAGGGCCTGCAGTTCTCCTACATGCTGCAGCTCACCCGTGGCGCCGCCGGTGCCTCGGTGCGTGGCGACATCCTCAAAACGCAGTCACGCCTCAATCAGGCGATTCACGCTGAGATGCCGATGCCGGTGGTCAGCCCCAATGCCAAGGGCAACGTGTTCCGCAAGGTGGACACCGATGGCGTCACCCGCCAGGGCGTGGGCGCCGGCGAAGAAGGCCGCACCTTCCGGGTGGAAATCACCGGGTTCAACAACTACCGTCTGCACAAGCGCAGCAACCGCGTGCGCTTCATCCCCTTCAGCAAGCTGCTCGAGTACCAGCAGCAGATTGACCGCGAAAGCGGTCGCATCGCCAGCATCACGCCGGTGAACTGATCCCTCCCCCCTCTTCGGACCCGACCCTTCCTCATCGCTTTCCTCCCATGAAGGCTTCAGAAGGCACCCGCGGCACCAGCTTCAGCAGTGGTCGCCAGGTGACGTTCACGGTCACCGGATTGGCCAACAACGATTTTTCGCGCACGGCTGATCTGGTGATGAATGTGCCCTACACCCGCATGAACGAAACGATGCGGATGTTGCAGCGCATGGGCGGCAAGATCACCGCCGTGGCCATGAGCGGTGGCGACATCGCGGCGACCACAGCGCCCCTACGCAAGAGCGGCAGCCGCTCCAGCAGCGCCAAGGCAGCCAAAGCCGAAGCCAAAACTGAAGAGTGAAGCGCTGGCCAGCGTGCTGATCAGCAGCCTTCAGCGGCACCGTTCAGCGCCCCCGTCAGGGGGCTTTTTTGTGCCCCACAGGCGGTGGCTGCCGGCCCCCCACAGACGGAGCAGCCCCATACCGGACAAGCCAGCGGTTCACAGCCGCCCGCCAAACCCCGCAAAGAGCCCGAAAGACTTGCCAGAACAAGGGGTTTTAGGGGATGACCGTTTGTTACGGCGCCCTCATCTGGGCACCACCCTGGTCCAACAATGGTCTAGTCAAGTTGACGGGTCGTCAGGCAGCAGCCCTGCTGCTACAAGGCCAATCGCCAACCTGGCACCCCAAACACTCTCCCCGAATCTTCGTCGAGAACAGGAGCCCTATCAATGTTCGACGCCTTCACCAAGGTCGTTGCCCAGGCTGATGCCCGCGGCGAATTCATCAACGCTGGCCAGATCGACGCCCTCGCGGCCATGGTCG
>VGQR01000515.1 GCA_016882345.1 Cyanobacteria bacterium K_DeepCast_35m_m2_023 | reverse complement strand
CTTGAAATCCGTTGAGTTCAAAGCACCCGTTCCCAAATCACAGATTCCAGATCTGATGGCGGAAGCCGATGCGATTATTTTGTCACTCAAGGATGTTCCCCTCTTCCGCTACGGAGTCTCACCCAATAAGCTCTATGACGCCTATGCCCTCGGCAGGCCGGTCATCACCACAGTGGCGGGTGCCATCAATGCAGAAGTTGAGGAATATCGGTTGGGTGTAACGGCTCCACCCGGCGATGCCAAAGCTCTTGCAGCCGCAATCAAGAGCCTCATGGAGACCCCAAAATCTGAGCGTCAGGCCATGGCGAACAGGGCGATCGAGTTGGCTCATTCAATTTATTCACGTCAGCGCATCAATGCTGAATACAACTCCTTACTGCATGGGGTGATTGCCGCATGACAATTGCCGTTTCGGGAGCCAACGGCTTCACGGGTCGCTTTGTCTGTACAGAACTGCAGCGCCGCCAGCGCCCTTTTATCGCTTTGCTTCGTCCGGGCACCGATACCTCCTGGATGGATGCCCATCAGATTCCGGTTCGCTTTGCCGATCTGAACCACGCCCAACAGCTAGCGGCGCATTTGAAGGGATGCGATGCCCTGCTCAACGTGGCTTCGATGGGTTTTGGTGCTGCACCCTCAATCCTTGAGGCATGTCGTTCCGCCGCAGTGCGGCGCGCAGTGTTTGTCAGTAGCACCGCAATCTTCACCAAGTTGAATGCTGGATCAAAAGTTGTTCGAAAGGCTGCCGAGGCTGCCATCAAGTCCAGCGGCCTCAGTGCCACGATCCTCCGTCCCACGATGATCTACGGCACGCCGGGCGATCGCAACATGATTCGGCTCATCCGCTGGCTTGATCGCTGGCCTGTCCTCCCTGTATTCGGGTCCGGTCGTTCACTGCAGCAGCCAGTTCATGTTTCCGATGTGGCCTGGGCTGTGGTTCAAGCCTTGGAAACCCCAGCCACGATTAAGCGCCTGTTCAATATTTCTGGAGCAGCTCCTCTCACTTACAACGATGTGGTTCGGCTCACTGCTCAGGCCCTGGGTCGCCGCGTTCAGCGCATCCATATTCCAGCACGGCCAATCGTCACTGCACTTGAGGTCTCAGAGCGTCTTGGCATCACCCTGCCAATTAAAGCCGAACAAGTGCTTCGTCTGAATGAAGACAAAGCCTTCTCCCATGCGGAGGCTGCAGAAGCTTTCGGCTACAGCCCGATGGGCTTCGAGCAGGGCATTCAACAAGAAGTCTCCTTGTTGCGCTCTTGCCGTTATGGCCTGAACTTCTGATGGTTGTTGTTCTTCTGGCTGCTGCCTGCAGCTGGTTCTTCCTCCGCGTCCTGATCCCGCAACTGCGCCGCCGATTGCTTGATCAGCCCAATGCGCGTAGCTCCCACAATCTGCCAACCCCTCGTGGTGGTGGTATTGCTTTTGTCTTGGTCAGTTTGATCTCTTCCGGTGTGGCTCTGGTCAGTGGCCGAGGACTTGCTGCCGCTGCCCTTCCTTTGCTCGCAGCACCGCTGGCGGTTGTTGGCTTGCTCGACGACCGCCACAATCTGCCCGCATCGTGGCGTTACGACGTTCAGTTGTTCACGGCTGCTCTCATACTCGGCTTAAGCCCTCTCGTTCAACGATTAGGTCTTTCCATTGCCTCCGGCAGTTTGCTTCTTCTATCTGTTCTTCTACTTCTGGTTATTGCCGTCACAGCCGTCATCAACTTCTCTAACTTCATGGACGGTCTCGATGGCCTGGTGGCTGGCTGCATGGCTGTGACCATAGCCGCCCTGGCGATTGCGCTCGCTGCGCCCTGGCCGCTATGGGCCCTTGTGGGTGCTCTGCTCGGCTTTCTGTTCTGGAACTGGAGCCCCGCCAAGGTGTTCATGGGCGATGTGGGCAGCACCTTTCTGGGTGCTGTTCTCGCTGGCCTGGTGCTCCAGGCCTCCAGCTGGCCAGAGGCGTTTGGCTACCTCCTGGTGGCCACTCCCCTTCTGGGCGATGCTTGCTCCTGTGTACCCCGCCGCTTGCTCGCTGGCCAGCGTGTGTTCCAAGCCCACCGTCTTCATCTGTTTCAGAGGCTGCATCAGGCCGGCTGGCCTCACGCCCGCGTG
>VGQR01000514.1 GCA_016882345.1 Cyanobacteria bacterium K_DeepCast_35m_m2_023 | reverse complement strand
AGGCCGGCGATCAGCTCCAGGCTGTGCTGCCGCACCCGGTTCAACCGTTGCGCGAGGGTCATCTCCAGCGCTGCGTTCGGTCGACCTTAGTGACCAGGCCCGGGGGTGCCTACCATCCGCCCAGCATGCGCGTGGCCATGGGCGCCGAACACCCCGGAATCACCCGAGGCTTTGTGGGGGCCGTGGGCAACACTCCCTTGATTCGTCTCGAGGCCCTCAGCAGCCTGACCGGTTGCACGATCCTCGGCAAGGCCGAGTTCATGAACCCCGGCGGATCGGTCAAGGACCGGGCCGCCCTCGGCATCCTGCAGGAGGCTGAGGCCAGCGGGACGCTCCAACCGGGCGGCGCGGTGGTCGAGGGCACGGCCGGCAACACCGGCATCGGTTTGACACACCTCTGCAATGCCCGCGGCTACAAATCCCTGATCGTCATTCCCGACACCCAGTCGGCCGAAAAGATCGGCCTGCTGCGCAGCCTGGGGGCTGAGGTGCGCACCGTGCCGGCGGTCCCCTACAAGGACCCCAACAATTACGTCAGGCTTTCGGGTCGGATCGCCGCTGAGACCCCCGGCGCCGTCTGGGCCAACCAGTTCGACAACCTGGCCAACCGACGCGCCCACTTCAACACCACCGGTCCGGAGATCTGGAGCCAGACCGGTGGGCAGGTCGATGCCTGGGTGGCCGCCACCGGTACCGGCGGCACCTATGCCGGGGTGGCGCTCTACCTCAAACAACAGAACCCACAGGTGCGCTGCGTTCTGGCCGATCCCCATGGCAGTGCGCTCTACAGCTGGGCCACCGGCGGCGAGCTCAGCAGTGAGGGCAGCTCGATCACCGAGGGCATCGGCAACAGCCGCGTCACCGCCAACCTCGAGGGGGCCCCGATCGACGATGCCGTGCGCATCGACGACCAGCAGGCGCTCGAGACCATCTACCAGCTGCTCTGGAACGAAGGTCTGTTTCTGGGAGGTTCGGTCGGCATCAATGTGGCCGCGGCCGTCGAGACCGCCCGACGTCTGGGCCCGGGGCACACGATCGTCACCGTGCTGTGCGATAGCGGCGATCGCTACCGCTCGCGCCTCTATGACGCCGACTGGCTCAGCTCCAGGGGCTTGCGCCAACCAGGTCAGGCCGTGACTGTGGGAGCCAGTCTGTGAGCGCCATGGCCAGTCCCGGTGCCCTGATCGGCGAGCGTTACCGGCTCGAGCAGCAGCTCAGCAGCGGCGAGCAGGGCCAGCTGTGGCGGGCCAGCGATCTGCTGGCCGGCGAGGTGGCGGTTGCGCTGCGCCAGCTGGGGCCCGACCACGACCAACTGCGGGCCCGGCAGTTGTGGAGCCGTCTGCAGGGGGTGCTCCATCCGCAGGTGCCCCGATTGGGTGCGGCGACTGCCGAGGGCGACAGCCTCTGGCTGGTGCGCGAATGGCAGCTGGGTCGCAGCTACGCCGAGCTGCGGGCCGCCCGGCTCGAGCGTCAGTTGGTGTTCGGCGCCGGTGAGGTCGTGCTGCTGCTGCGCCAGCTGCTGCCGGTGCTGGCGGTGCTGCACAGCCAGGACCTGGTGCACGGCGATCTGTCGCCGGCCAATCTGTTGCGTCGCGACAGCGATGGCTTGCCGGTGCTGCTCGATTTCGGCCTCGTCTGCGGCTTTCCGACCGCCACCGCCGGCTATGCCCCGCCCGAGCTGGCCCGCAGCGGTGTGCCCCAGGCCTGGATGGATCTGCATGCCCTGGGGGTGCTGGCGCTGGTGCTGGTCAGCGGTCTTGAACCAGCCCAGCTGCTCGATCCGGTAACGCTGGCTTGGCGCTGGCCCGTCGCCCTGGCGCCACTGCCCGAGCTGCAGGGCCTGCTGGCCCGTTTGTTGAATCGCGAGCCTGCCGAGCGTTTTGCCTCGGCCACGGCGGCGCTCAAGGCCTTCCAGGCCCTGCCCATGCCCGACAGCACCGGACCGGTGCCGCGGGCCGATCGCACCGTGGTGCTGGTGCCGCCCCAGGCCCCGGCTGCCGCCGAGAGCGAACCCCCGCCGGTCGCGGTCGCGCCTGCTCCCGATCTGCCGCCGCTGCCGGCCGACGAGCCCCAGGCCGAGCCGGCGGCCCGTCCGCCCCGCAGCCGCGCCG
>VGQR01000513.1 GCA_016882345.1 Cyanobacteria bacterium K_DeepCast_35m_m2_023 | reverse complement strand
GTAGGAGAACAGGGAGCCGCTGCGCTCCCGGTGACCTCGCATCTCAGGTGGGCAGCTAACCCATTTTCGCGCAGGCGGGGTTTTTCAGCAAACTCTTAGGATCGTTGGGCGGGGGCATGGCGAAACCGGTAGACGCAGCAGACTTAAAATCTGCAGGCCGCAAGGCTGTGGGGGTTCAAGTCCCCCTGCCCCCATGCACGACGAGTCGCGGCTGAGCAGCTCTGACCCACACAACGCTGTGCGTGAACACGAGCTCGAGCAAGCCCGCCGCCATGGCCGCTGGCTGGCCGATGACGAGATCGCCGCGCTCGAGCAGCAGAGCCGCGATGCCATCGAACGGCTCGAACAGCAACGGCTGCACCGGCGCAAGCTGGCGATCCTGACGGTCGTCTGCGTCCTGATTCCGCCGTTCTGGCCCATGGCGCTGGGGCTGGTGCTCTATCTGCTGTTCCCCAAGGCCAGCAAGCGGTTTGGCCTGATTGCCGGCCTCGTGCTGCTGGCGATCGGGGCGCTGTTGATGGGGCTGCTGGTCACGCTGGTGGTGGCGCTGCTGTTGGCCCTGTTTTGAGGCCCGCTGCGCGGGCGGCACGCCGCAGCTCCCAGCCCTTGACGAGCTTGTAGACCACCGGCACCACCAGCAGGCTGAGGGCGGTCGAGGCCAGCAGGCCGCTGAAGGCCACGGTGCCGATGCTGACCTGGCTGCCCGAGCCGAAACCGCTGGCCAGCAGCAACGGCACAAACCCGGCCAACGACGAGATTGCCGTCAGCAGGATCGGCCGCAGGCGGGCCGTTGCCGCCCCCTGGATGGCCGCATCGAGCGGCAGACCCGCCGCGAGCCGTTGGTTGGCGAATTCGACGATCAGGATGCCGTTCTTGGCCGCCAGGCTGACCAGCACCAGCAGGCCCATCTGGCCGTAGACGTCGAGGGCGATGCCGCGCACGGCCAGCCCCACAACGGCCCCCAGCAGGGCCAGGGGCACGGTGACGCCAATGATCAAGGGATCGACGACGTTCTCGTACAGCGCCGCCAGCACCAGCAGCATCACCACCAGGCCGATGGCGAACACCTGCACGTTGCTGCCGTCGGCCCGGGCTTCTTCGCGGGCCAGACCGGCCCACTCGAGTTCGGTGGCGCCTCCGAGCCGCTGCTGCACGGTTTCAAGAATGGCCATCGCCTGGCCGCTGCTCACCCCGGCCTTGGGCAGGGCGCGCACGCTGATCGAACGCACCAGGCGGGTGTGATTGATGCTGGTGGGGCCGCTGCCCTGCTCGAGCCGCACCAGCTGCCCCAGCGGGATCAGCTTGCCCTCGCGGTTGCGCACCATCAGCGCCAGCACGTCGCCGGCGTCGCGGCGCCGATCGCCCTCGAGCTGCACGATCACCTTGCGCACCTGTTCGCTTTCGAAGCTGTCGTTGACGTAGTCGCTGCCGAAGCTCGAACCTAACGTGTCGACCACAGTCGACAGATCCACCCCCAGCGAGGCCATCTGCAGCCGGTCGGGCACCAGCACCAGCTGGGGCGCCCCGGCGCTGAACCGTGTCGACACCCGCTCGAAGGCGCCGCTGGCCCGGGCGGCGCCGATGAAGCGCTGCACCTGTTGCTCGAAGGCCTGCAGGCTGAGCTGGCCGTTGCTGACATCGAGCAGCTCGAGTTCGAGCCCCCCCTCGCTGCTGAACCCGCGCACGCTCGGTGGTTCGCTGAGCTGCACCACGGCCTGGCGCACCCGCTGGCGCAGTTTGCGGTTGAGCCGTTCGCTCACGGCGGTGGTGCTCTGCTCACGGCCGCGGCGGTAGTCGATCGGCGCCAGCCGCAAGAAGAACAGACCCTTGTTGGGACTGCTGTCACCGAACGAGCGCCCCGCAAAGAAGGTGGCGCGGGTGATCAACGGTTCGCTGGCCACCACCTGGCGCACCTGGTCGATCACGGTCTGGGTCTGTTGCAGCCCCAGTCCATCGGGCAGGATCACGACCCCCCGCAGCTGGCCGGTGTCCTCCTGCGGGATGAAGCTTTTGGGCAGGGCCTGCAGGGCGATGCCGGTGATCACGATCCCGGCCAGCAGCAGGGCCACCACCCGGCGCCAGCGGCCCATCACCCGTGCCAGAAGGCGGCTGTAGGGGCCTTC
>VGQR01000512.1 GCA_016882345.1 Cyanobacteria bacterium K_DeepCast_35m_m2_023 | reverse complement strand
TCTGGCAACCACTCAGTGGTGCCTTGGGCACCAAGATTGATTTCAAGCTGATCGTCCCCCGCACCGAATACCACTGCAAACGCTGCGGCGGCCACCAGGGGCATGTGTTTGGCGACGGACCACGCCCGACCGGAAAGCGCTATTGCAACAACGGTGTCGCGCTGACATTCAAGCCTCAACCCTGAACGTCAACCTCACCAAGGACCATCGGATCGTGGACCTGAACGCCCGGGTGGCCGATTGCCAGAGCCTTGGCGCGCTCTGCAAGAGCGTGCAGCAACCCAAGCAGATGGGGATCGCCGGCAAACTGATGCCGCACCATCACCACCTCCGACACCGCCACAGGCAGCTGCAGCGGTAGCGGGCACCAGACTTCGGCCTCGCCGGCAGCCATGCGCAACGGAGTTTCGAAGGCAATCATCATCTCTTCGAGCGGGACGCGGCCGTAGCAGGGTGCCTGCTTGAAGCGTGCATCACGCCGGGGGCAGGACCAGAGACCCAGGTCCTGCAGGATCCCTTGAAAGACCGGAAAGGCACCATCGGGCAACGGCAGCACCGGATAGTCGGCGAGATCGGCAAACGTCACCCGTTCGCCGCGCTGCACCAGTGGATGCCCTGGCTTGACCACCAGCCAAATCGGCAGCGTCACGAACGGAATCGCCAACAGATCGTCATGGCGTGGCACATCGGGACCGGAACAGACCCAGGCATCGACAACCCCGTGCTGCAACAGTTGCAATGAGCGGGTTGTTTCGAAATAGTTGCCGTTGCCTGGGCACCACCGCGCAGGAGCGGCGGCGGTCAGCCAATGCTGGCACCAGTGCTGGGCGTCGAGACGCAGACCTTGACCGTGCTGCCAGCGCAGGGTCTGATGCACACGCCGCTGCAGGTTGATCAAGGTCAGGTCCCCTTCGAGATCCCACTCGCTTTGCGCCGATGCATGGTGAGTTCAAAGGCCTTAAGACAGCGACGGCTCGAGCGACTCACGGTCGACTGGGTGCAGCCCAGCAGCTCGGCAGCCCGGTCGCCGGTGCGCAGCCAGATCAGGGCATCAAGCGCAGCCAGCCATTCAACAGTGACCACCCCAGCATCCCGGCCAAAGTATGCGGAATTTACGCGCAATCGTTGCTTGTCAGCGCAGGGGGCGATGCCATCCACCCAGAAAATGCAGGCTTTGCATGGGATGAGGCTGCAATGGCAAGACAGCCGTCCTGCCTCTCCTGTTCTCCGCAGTCCAGAAGAACGCTGGTGCTCGCATAGCAGTTTGTGCCCCGTGTCGTAACGCTCGAGCGCATCAATCCTTCAGGCCTTCGATCAACACCGCCTTGAACCCACCACCGTCGCCGAGGTGAGCGCACAACGCAGGTCACAAAAAAGCGCCCCCGAAGGGGCGCTGTCGTGACATTTGAAGGACCGGGATCCGACGATTGCTCTCCAATGAGATCAGTAGTCGAAGTCGCCGCCGCCCATGCCGCCGCCGGCAGGAGCTGCTTCCTTCTTCTCGGGCAGGTCAGCCACGATGCACTCGGTGGTGAGAACCATGCCGGCGATCGAGGCGGCATTTTGCAGGCCGCTGCGGGTCACCTTGGCGGGATCGACGATACCGGCAGCCAGCATGTCGACGTATTCGCCGGTGGCGGCGTTGTAGCCCTCGTTGAAGGGCTTGTTGCGCACGTTCTCGGCCACGACGGCGCCGTTAGCACCGGCGTTCTCGGCAATGCGCTTGAGCGGGGCGGTGAGCGCCGAAGCCACGATCGTGGCTCCGATCAGCTCTTCGCCGTGCAGGTTGGCCTTGGCCCACTCTTCGAGAGCGGGAGCCAGATGGGCCAGGGTGGTACCACCGCCAGGAACGATGCCCTCTTCAACGGCCGCCTTGGTGGCGTTGATGGCGTCTTCGAGGCGCAGCTTCTTGTCCTTCATCTCGGTCTCGGTGGCAGCGCCCACCTTGACCACGGCCACGCCGCCGCTCAGCTTGGCCAGACGCTCCTGCAGCTTCTCCTTGTCATAGGAGGAGTCGGTTTCGTCCATCTGCTTGCGGATCTGCTCGCAGCGGGCCTTGACAGCCGCCTCGTTGCCTTCAGCGACGATGGTGGTGGTGTCCTTGTTGATGGTGATGCGACGGGC
>VGQR01000511.1 GCA_016882345.1 Cyanobacteria bacterium K_DeepCast_35m_m2_023 | reverse complement strand
GATCACGATGGCGGCGATGGTGCTCACGGCCGACTGATAGGCCGTGGGGTAGGCCACGTTCTGCTTCAGCAGGGTGCACATGTTGATCGACACCACGTCGATGTAGCTCTGCAGGGTGGCCTGGCTAATGGGGGTGGGGGCCGCCGCTGCAGCGGGGGCGGTCGCCGGCGTGCCCTGGGCCATGGCGCCTTGTCCTGCGGTGAGGGCCAGCCCCAGGGTGAGGGAGGCGAGGGTGACGGAGCGCTTGAGCATCGGGAGATCGGATGGTGCGATGGGCGCAGTTTGGCAGCGCTGGCCTGATCCGCCCGGTTTTGCTCGGTGGAAGGGGCTTTATTTGTCGTCGTTGTCGTAGATGTTCATCGTGGCGTAGCCCAGGGAGGCAGCCACGGGATTGGGGCCCGCCGGGAGGGCCTGCACCGCGAACATGTAGGTGTCGGCCCAACGCGGGTTGTTCTGGGGCACCAGGCTCAGGGTGATGGTCTGCCCGGGCTGCGGCGCCTGTAGGAAGGTCACCGTCATGGTGCGGGAGGCGTTGTCGAACACCGCCTTCACGGGGAAGGCTTTGCCGGCATGGCGGGGCGTGCCCACAAAGGCGGTGGTTTGGTCGGGGAAGAACTGGAAGTCGCGGTCGACGCCGCGGGTCTGCTGGATCACCATCCCCCCGAGGCCGGCTCCGGCATCCGCCGGCAACGTCACCGTGAAGTAGTACTGACTGGCCAACATGATGTACCAGTAGTAGTTGGTGAATGTCACTGAGCTGGGTGGATCGGAGAACAAGGTTTGCTGCTGGCTCTGGGCCTGATTCGGCTGCGCCAGCGCGGGGGGCGTGAACCCCGCCAGCGGCAACAGGGCCGCGGCGGCCCCAAGGGCGGCGAGGCGGTGAACGCGATGGCGCACGGCGTGGCGCATGGGGAAGGCGGGCGCGGTTGCCCTCAAGCTAAGGACGCAATCGCGGAATGACCGTGGTGATCAGGTCGTTCCAATCGGTGCAGGCCAACAGCTGCTCCACGGAGGCGTAGGGCTGGTCATCACCGATGCCGAAGCGCCGTTGCCACTCCTGTGGGCTCAGGCAATTGCGCCATTGCTCTAGGTCTTGGGCGCGCCAGGAGCGCAGGCTGTCGGCATCGAGCTCCCCGAAGAACCGCCAACCCAGTTGCACTTCACCGGCGGCCTCCACGTCAGGGTTGCAGAGGGCGGCGATGTCGGCGGCGCACCGGCGGGTGGCTTCACCGAGGGGGGCTTCCTCAGGCACGGGCTTGGGGGATGGGCTGCAGCCACAGCCTGCCGCAGCCGCTGCTTAATATTTGTTCATATTGTGTTGTGGTCATGTCTGACCTGTCCCTGGCGCGTCAGTTCGAGCACGAAACCCAGGCTCGTGCGATTGATGCCTGCACCGATCTGGAGGAGCTGAGGGCCTTGGCAAAATCCCTGCTCAAGGCCTGGCACATGCAGGTGGAAATGACCCAGCACTACGGGGCCCAGGCCCTTGGGGTGGCACCGCGCCTCTGATGTGTTGGTTGCATCGCGCATCCTTCAGGGCTGGGTGAGGCCAGACTTTGGCCATGCTGGAGGGTGTGAACGCTCTTGACCCATGCGTCGATTTTTGATTGCTGCAGCACTCATTGGCGCTGGGGCAGCCGGTGCTGTGGAGCAGCCGTCCTGTCAGGTGCTGCAAAACGCCTATGGGCACCTTGCTGATCTTCAGGCCACCGATACCTATTTCGCCAAGATCAACACGATGCAGCGGCTCTGCCCTGCGCCATCCGATGGGGCCAGCTATGGGGCCTGGATTAGCTACGACGTCTGCAAGAAGCAGTCGTCGAATGTGAATGCGGCCACTGCCGCGTCTCAGCAAGCGGCCAACCGCTACAACCAGCGGTTTAGTGCTGTGGCGGCTGAGCTGCGCCAGAACAACTGTCCCTAGTGCCGGCGGTGATGCGTGTTCTGTCCGGACTGGTGTTGCTGCTGCTGGTGGCCTGTCCTGGGCGGGCCCAGGTGGTGTACGGCGATTGCCAGCCGGTGGCCGGTGGCGGCGTCACCTGTGATGCCATCGACCTGGGCCAAACCCAGCTCAACGGCGATGCGGCCCGCGGCGGTCTGCCCGAGCAATCCAATTCCAGCTGGG
>VGQR01000510.1 GCA_016882345.1 Cyanobacteria bacterium K_DeepCast_35m_m2_023 | reverse complement strand
AGGCCTGCACCAGGGCTTCGGCGATCTCCAGGCTAGGGCAGGCAGCGCGCTGCACGATCAGGCGATCCAGGCCAGAGAGCTCGAGGGCCCAGGCGTCATCCGTTGCGGCGGGCTCCAGTTGCGCCATGGCACAGCCTCCCTGCTGCTCCAGGCACCGTAAGGGCAGCAGCAGCCGGATCCAGGCGGAGCTGGTGAGCGGCCCGCCGGGCGCCTGGGCCAGCACACCAACGCGCAACATCAGGCCAGGGCTTGGGCCAGGCGGCCCTGCAGCCGCAGGCTCGCCTCACTGCCTGAGCTCACCAACTGCTCGAGCAGGGCCAGGCGGCGGGCGAGCTGCTCAAGATCGAACTGCAGGGCCTGCAGGCTGAGCTGCAGCTCAGTGCAGCGCGCCTGCAGGGCATCGGCCTGCTGCAGGCGCGCCTGCAGCAGTGCCACCTGCTCGCGCAGGGCCAGGGCCTCCAGCTGCTGCTCCTGCAAGGGCTGCAGCTGCTGGGCCAGCTCCGCCAGATCGACCTCCAAGGCAGCCCGCTCCTGCCGAGCCGCGAGCAGGGCGTCCAGGTTGGCGGCCTGCTGGTAGCGCCCCAGGCAGTCCAGATCCGGGGGCCGCCCATCGAGGGCAGCGGCGAGGGGATGGGATTCCAAGGCCTGGTAGGCCTGCAGGTGCTCGGGGTATACCTGCATCCATTTGATCGCCAGAAGGGCCTCAAAGGGCTCCGGCTCCGAGAAGCGCGGCGAGCTCTCGAGGGGCGGTGGGGAAGCCGGCTCAACGCACCAAGCCACCAGGGCGGGCAGCGCCAGGCAGGAGAGATTCACCATGCGGAAGCACTGACCCGCAGCCACCAACTCGGGCAGGGCAGCAAGAAGGGCTGAACTACCCGCAGCAGGGTCGGCCGGCACAGCCGCCTCAATCCAGGCCCCAGGATCGGCATAGAGCAGCAGCAGCGGCCGATCCCGCTGCAGGCCACCCAGATCGGAGAGCATAAGAGGGGTGAGCTGAGCCTGGGTCATACCCAGCACCACGGCGGCAGCATCCAAACCGGGAGACCAGATCTGGATCCGCAAGGCCTCCCTCCCAATCAAAGGTGAGCACTCTCGCAGAGGAAAGCATAGTAAGTGACCAGGGTTGCCGATCGTCCAGCTCAAGGCAGTACCAGGTCAGCAAGGAGAATGGCTTAGGAGTTTGCGGAAAAACCGCCTGACCAGCCGCGTTTTTCCCTCCCGAGAGCTGATCACGCTCTGATCGGGCTTGTTTTCAGCGAATCAGCGGCTCAGAACGCCCGATTGCAGGCGTTTTGCCCCGGTGGAGCTGCCTGATCGCTGCCGCCTGGCAACACCTCTGGGCAACCACCTGTTCATGGTCACGCCGCCGCCATCGCCGGCCTGAGCAGGTTGCCCAGCCGGATCAGGTTGTAAGCGATCACGTGCAGCCCAAACACCGCGCCCACCTTTTCGGTGCCGCGCAGTTTGAACTGGCGCAGGCCACCCCACTGCTTGATCCAGCCAAACACCTTCTCGATGCCGCGGCGGGCGTTGATCAATTGGGCATAGCCCTCGTGGCGGGTGGTGCGGCCATCAATGGCGGAACCACCAGGGCGGCTGGTGTTCTGGGCGACGTGGGGTGTCACGCCGATACGCCTCAGTTCGGCGACCATTCCCCTGGTGTCGTAGTTCTTGTCGGCACCAAGGGTTTTCTTGTGGGAACCGGGGATGTCAGCCGCCATCGCCTTGGCGGCATCCCGTTCCCCGGTGCCCACTGCTTGGATGACGCGGCAGTCCACGATCAGCGCATGGCGGTTGTCCATGAGCACATGGCCCCGGTAGCTGGGTAGTGCCGGATGGGCGTTGGACTTACGGTCCAGCAGCGCGTCCGGATCGGTGCCGGAGCGGTGGGTTTTATTGCTGAGCTTGATGCCCCTGAAATCGCCTTTTGCCCGTTTCTTGCCTTGATTTGCAGCGCCAAAACCCTCGCCGGGTCCTGATCGCGGTGGCGGCGGGTCGTCCTGACTATCGATCCGCTCCAGCGAGGCATGGGACGCCCAGGCCTGCAGCAAGGTGCCATCCACGGAGAAGTGCTCGTCGCTGAGCAGCGGCTTGACCTCGGGAGCACCCATCAGCTTCTCCAGGAAGCGGCCC
>VGQR01000509.1 GCA_016882345.1 Cyanobacteria bacterium K_DeepCast_35m_m2_023 | reverse complement strand
GGACCTGGCCGTGTTTGCCGGCAAAGCCTCGATGGGCGGCGCGGTGATCCCCAATTTTTCGGTGGGCATGGTGCTGCTGCAGCAGGCCGCCGCAGCGGCGGCGCGCTTCTACGACTACGCCGAGCTGACCGAGCTGCACCACAACCGCAAGGCCGATGCCCCCAGCGGCACCTGCATCAAGACAGCTGAACTGATGGAGGAGCTGGGCAAGTCGTTCAACCCGCAGCAGGTCGACGAGCACGAAAGCCTGCCGGGCTGCCGCGGCGGGCAGCGCGACAGCGGCCTGCGGCTGCACTCGGTGCGCCTGCCGGGTCTGGTGGCCCACCAGGAGGTGATGTTTGGTGCCCCGGGAGAGACCTACACCCTGCGCCACGACACGATCGATCGCAGCGCCTACATGCCCGGGGTGCTGCTCAGCGTGCGCAAGGTGCGCCAGCTGGGCGGCCTGGTGTATGGGCTCGAGCGCTTGCTCTGAATCAGAAGCGCGCCGACACTGGGCCCATGCTGATCCCGCTGCGTCCCGGAGAATTGCCCCGCCTAATCCCGGCGGTGGCCACCGGCCCCCAGTTCAACGCCTGCAGCGGCAACCCCCGCAAGCTGCTGCAACGCACCCTGATCGCCGTGATCGGGGGGGTGATTTCGCTGCTGCTCAGCCAAAGCCTGTTTTCAAGCCGCTGGGGCCCGGTCTGGCTGGTGGTGGGTTTTGTGTTTCTGCTCTACCTGCTGTGGGGCCCGATCCTCGAGGCCGGCCGGCGCAACGCCACCCTGAGGCGCTACCCGGCCGCCGCCCTGTTTGAGGGCAGCGTGGCGGCCATCGAACAGCGCGAGGTGGTCGAAGAACGGCGCGAGCAGGCCGACAACAGCGGGAGGCTCGAACTGGTCGAAAACACCCGCACCTGGGTCAGCCTCGATTTGGAGGACGAAGACGGCTACCTGGGCCGGATTCGCTTCCCCATGGAGAAAAAACACCAGCAGATCCGCCGCGGCATGGTGATCCGGGCCCTGGTGCTCAGCGAACGCAAGGATTTTTCGCGGGTGGGGGCGATCAGCGATGCCTGGCTGCCCCAGCTCAAGCTGTGGGTCGGCGAGTACCCCTACCTGCTGAAACCCGCTTTTGAGGAGCTCTGCCTGCGCCGGCTGCACTGAAAGCCGCTGGCCCAAGCGCGGTCCAATCCTTTGGGGCAGAACGCTTGAGAAGGTGTCAACAATGGTGATCACCTCTGTAAGCCCGGCCCAAAATCAACGCCCATCGACCAGACACCCCAGCCAGCCACCAAGCGGACGGCTCCGCAATATTGCGTTACAATTATCGCAACACCACGTTACGGAGCGCCATGACTCAGGCTAATCCCGCAGCCCCCGGCACCATCCGCGGAGCCACCGTCACCACCGAAGACGGCGGCCGCCTCAACGCCTTCGCCACCGAGCCCCGCATGGAAGTTGTCAGCGCCGAGAGCGGCTGGGGTTTCCATGAGCGCGCCGAAAAGCTGAACGGCCGCATGGCGATGCTGGGCTTCATTGCCCTACTGGCCACTGAAATCGCCCTGGGCGGCGAAGCGTTCACCCGCGGCCTGCTGGGCATCGGCTGATCCACGCCCCGGCCGTCATGCTGCATAGCGTCTAAGCCGCAGCCTGGGTGCTGCGGCTTTTTTTTGGCCTGAGCGTGCTTCTGTGATGTCAGCCTCCATGCCAACCGCCCTTGTGCGGGGCTGCGGTCCGACCGGCGCCCTGGCTGCCCTGGCCCTGGCCGATGCCGGCTGGGGCGTCACCGTGCTCGACCCGGCCGCAGCGCCCCAGCTGTTGCAGCGTCAACGCGCCTATGCCTTCACCCATTCGAGCCGCCGGCTGCTGCAGCGCCTGGGGTTGTGGGAGTCGCTGCACCCCCAGATGGTGCCGTTCGCGACGCTGCACCTGGCCGATCAGGGCAGTGGCGCTGCGGTGGTGCCCTTCGGCAGCGCCGATCTGGGTGCCAGCAATCGCCAGGCCAACAGCGGCGCAGTCGGTTGGATCGGCCTGCATCGCCCGCTGCTGGCGACCCTGCTGCAGGCCCTGGAACGGCATCCGGCAGTCGAGCTGCTGCTGGGGGGGGCGGCCCCCGGTCCCGGGATTCACGACACCGATCTGGAGGTCGCTGC
>VGQR01000508.1 GCA_016882345.1 Cyanobacteria bacterium K_DeepCast_35m_m2_023 | reverse complement strand
GTGGTGAGCGACACCATCAAGCAAAACTGTCCAGCCTTCAGGCGAGTGAAAACCAACGAAAATATCGGTGAACAAGATAATTGCAAACGCCTTGGCGCTGTCGCTGAGGCCATAAATCAACTCATCAACAAAGCCTCGCAACACCTGCAAATCGCGTCGGCAACAAAAACAGACCGCCGCGAAGCCGAACAGGGCAAACAAATCAGCGATCACATTTTTGATCGCCTCGGTGCTTTCTTCATCGGCCTGATCCTTGAGTTCCTGAGCTTTTGATGACAGCTGGGCCTGCAGCTCATCGCGCGTGGGCAAAGGTTTGCCTTTGAGCAAGGCATCAAATTCGACTTCGGCCTGGAACACCCGCAACTGTTCCACCGCCCGCTCCTCGAGGGCAGGCTTGGGATAGGTCAGGAAAGGGCTCGTTGGGGCGTAGCGGTCCACCAACGGCGTGACCACAAACAAGCGGGTCGACTGCTGCACCAGCACCGGAACCAGAATCAGCAGCAACAGGACGCGCAGGGCCACCAGGGTGGAGTCACGGCGGCGGCGAAATCCGGCCACAACCGAGGCTTCGGCTTCCGGATCAAGCTGGCGGCGCACCTGATCGACTACGCCCAGCAGCGAGCGGGGCAGCACCTCTGGCGAACGGCTCAGCGTCGGCAGTTGCTTGCGGGATGAATAGCGCAGCACCACATCTTGGATGAGCTGAAGCTGGCGAACTTCCTGGCCCGACAATTCGGCTCGGCGGCTGTCAAACTGGTCGAACGAATCCCGACAGATCTGCAGGGCGCTGCGAAACCGCCGCAGGATCATGGCCTGGGTGGGGGCAGGAAGCCTCAGATCGACCTCGGGACGGACGGGACGATCGTTGTAGTGCTCGAGCTCGATGCTCTGAATCAACAGCGCTGATTCGTAGCCCCGCTCGAGCTGATTGTTGAGGTCCACCGTTTCGGCGCGACCAAAGGCACCGATCCAATCGTTGAGAGCCATGGTTCAGCGCGAGAAAACCCACCAGGTGAGCATCGGCACCACGGTGCCGACGACCAGCAGCACCACGACCCAGGTGAACGCATTGCTTGATTCGGTTTCGTCCCGGGACGGCACGCGGGCTGTGGCCACCACGTTGGTGGCCGTCAGCGGTTCGCCGGGATCCTCGTCCCCACTTAACACAACGGCCAGGCGATTGACGGCATCGAGACTCGCCTGGCGGTAGCGGCCCCCATCGCGCAGCGGCTGGGCCATGGTGGTGCGGGCGGTGCTGCGCAGCAGATCCGGCGAGAGGCGCTGCTGCAGCTGTGGGGTGGCCACAATGGCGGTGCCGCTGGTCTGGCCGTCGATCACGAACAGCAACTCGGGCCCCTCTGCCCCCTGCCAGCGCTCGAGCAACTGGCCGGCGAACTGGGGCAGTGAAACCCCGTAGTCCAGCCTGGGAATGCTGACCCAAGTCGCCGTCACCCCCTCGCTGGCCAAGCCATCGAGGGCCCGGCTGACATCGGCAGCGGCAGAACGGCTCAACACCTTGGCTTCATCGAGCACATGGTCCGCCGGAGCCTGTTGGGGCAGGGCATCGACGCTGAGCGCCAGTGCAGGCCCCGGTGGAACCAGCAGCAGCAGCGACAGGCATGCCATCAGCACGGCACGGCCCAGCCAATGGCCGATCGGGGGGTCGGTTAAGCGAAAACGAGCCGGCGAAGACACGCGCACGCAGGTCAGGAGCCACCAGTCTGCCGCTTGTTGGCCAGCCTGTCTGCAGCTGGAGTGGCCTCAGGCCAGGGCATCCCGGTGCAGCAACGCCACCACCTCGAGAATCTGCTCGGCCCGTCCGTCCGGTAAAGCCACGGCCTCCGAGAGCTGCTGCAGAAACTGCTCTTCGACAGCATCGACCTGGCGATCAGCACGCACCAGGTGAGCCGCCAGGGCCAGCGCCGTCTCCCGTTGCTCGCGACTGAGGGCCGGCAGCGCGGCAGCGACCAGGGCTGTCCAACCGTCACGCCGCAACAGCGTCAGCAGCACATCGAACAGATCACCCATGGCCTGTTCGTTCTGCTGTTGAAAGGGGGAGCGGAACTCGAGTTGGCGGCGGAGCGATCGGGCTTCGTCACGACCCAGCTGACCGTCGCAACCGACGGCAGCCAGGC
>VGQR01000507.1 GCA_016882345.1 Cyanobacteria bacterium K_DeepCast_35m_m2_023 | reverse complement strand
GCGGGCATCGCGCAGGCTCACCAACGAGGCCCGCACCGATTCCTGACCGATGCGCACGGTGTCGTCGCTCAGCTGCAGCTGGAAGTAGGCCTGGGAGGCCTGCAGCCGCAACTCGCGCAGGGAGATCAAATATTGGTTCTTCGCCTGCTCAAACTGATCGCGGGCCGCTGAAATCTGAGGCACGCGCTGCGGGTTGATCAGATCCCACTGGGCCGAGAGGGTGCCTGCCATCGCCCAGCGACTGGTGGAGGTGTAGTTCTCCTGGGTAGTGGCTGGCAGACCCGGGACTGGGCTGGGCACCTTGCGGGTGGTGGCCTGATTGCCGCCGGTGTAGCCGGGAAAGTTGTTGGCGCTGATGCTGAGGGTTGGATACCAAGCCGCGATCTGGGAACGCAGGTTGCTTTGCGCCTGATCCACCTGAGAAGCGATGGCCTTCAGGTTGGGATTGTTAACTTCCGCGAGATTTTCAACATCTTTGAGCGAGAGCGGTCGCAACTCCACGATGCGCACCTGCTCCGGCTTGTTGGGCAGCCCCAACGCAGCGGGAGCGGCCAAACGCTGCAGCGCTGGATCGAGCTTGATCGCAGCTGGAGCGAGCACGCTGGGATCAGTTCTGGGCCGTGCTCCCTTCTCGGCCGGCGCCAGAGGCAGAGGCGTCGGTAGCGGATCGAGCAGCTGCTCCTGGGCCAGAGCGGCGGTGCTGGTGGCCAGCAGGCCAGCGCCGGCACCCGCAAGCCAGGCCTTATAGGAACGTGCCACCGAAAAACTCTGCCCAGCGAAAAGGTTGCTGCGCGAGCTTAGACAGCTCAGCCGGCACTGCCCAGACAGGCAGCCACGATCTCAGCTGCACCTCCCACCAGCCGCAACGGCACAGGCAGTTGGGCCGCAACGGTTTCCAGGCGCTGATCATCGAGGAACAGCGGTTCACCCTGCCGCAGCATCACCGCAGGCAGCAGCAGTTCGTCGCCCAGGTCGCGCTCGGCCAGACCCTCCAGCAGATCCGATCCGGTGAGCAGGCCCGTCACCACCTGATCCTGCCCCCAGTAGGGGCTGGGCAAACCGTGGAGCAGCAGTTCGAGCCCCTCCACCGCATTGAGCCGATCCACGGCCGGCTGCAGCGCCTCTGCCACCAACAGCCCCACCACCCAGCTGACGCGACGCGGCTGCGGCAAGCCAGACGGCAGGGCAGCAGTGGCCTCATCCATCGCCTCAAGGAAGGCGCGGATGCTGCCCACCCCGTTGCCTTCTTGGGGCAGATCTTCGTAGTCGTCCCGCGGGGGCAGCGGGTATCCCGCCATCAGATACCACTCATCCGAAAGCCAGGCGAAGCGGCTGCCCAGTTCGGCCATGAAACCCTGCTGCAGGGTCTCCACCTGAGCGATCACCCGTTGGGCGCAGGGCCGGTCCACAGGAACAAGCCCATCTCCCTCAGGCCGGTAGCGGGTGAGACCCACCGGCACCACCGCAGCCGACAGCACCGCTGGCCAGTCACCACCGGCAAAACCGGCCAGATCGCGGAGGGTGCGCTCCAACGCCGGCCCATCGTTCAAGCCAGGACACACCACCACCTGGGCATGGATCTGCAGCTCCCTCTGCTGAAACCAGGCCAGCTGCTCGAGCAGCAATCCGGCCCGGGGGTTCACCAGCAGGCGCGAGCGCAACTCCGGATCGGTGGCGTGCACCGACACAAACAACGGCGACAACCGCTGCTCCTCGATGCGCTGCCAGTCGGCCGTCGTGAGGTTGGTGAGGGTGAGATAGGAGCCGTAGAGAAAGCTGAGGCGGTAGTCGTCGTCCTTCAGATACAGGCTGCGGCGATGGCCGGGCGGCTGCTGATCGATGAAGCAAAAGGGGCAGTGGTTATTGCACTGCTTGAGGCCGTCAAACAGGGCCTCGCTGAAGGCCAGCCCCAGCCCTTCATCGGCATCCTTCTCCAGCTCCACCACATGGATCGAGCCATCGGGATCCTGCACCTCCAGCGTGAGCTCCTCCGTGCTCACCAGAAACTGCAGATCGATCAGATCACGGGGCCGCACGCCATTGATGCTCAGCAAGCGGTCGCCGGGCTGAATCCCCAGTTCATCGCCGATCGACTCGGGCTCCACCGCATCCACCAGAGCCGGCTGCGGCAAGCGC
>VGQR01000506.1 GCA_016882345.1 Cyanobacteria bacterium K_DeepCast_35m_m2_023 | reverse complement strand
AGGGTGTACTGGTCATCGGGGACCAGGGTGTAGTTGGCGCTGATGTCACGCACGCTGCGCTCAGCCCAGAGCGGCAATGGCGGAGTGGAAACAACGGTTGTGCTCATCGCTGCGGCTCGCGGGTGGGGTCGTGGTCAGGCGTGGACGCTCCGGGTTCGGCGTTGTCCTGCAACGTCCAGGCCGTCACGGTGAGCTGCCACTCGATACACAGCCAGGAATCGGGCAACCGGTTGAGTTGAAACACCGGCACGACAGCAAGGTCAGAGCGCTGGCGGTGAAACACAAACGTCACCTGATCCCCCACGCTGAAAGACAGCTCCTCAGCAGGCGAGCAACCGCAGGGGCCGCTCAGTTGGGCGGTGGGCCGCATGAACGGTTCGTTGTCGAGCACCAGCACAAAGTCATGCGTGCTGCTGAACTGCGGCAGCACAAAATGCACCGCGGTCAGGGTGTCGTCAACGGGTTTGAGCGGATCGGGGTTCCAGGCCAGCACACGGGTGTCGGCCTGCGCGAGCGAGAGCTCCCCGGCATCCAAGGCACTGGCGGTGATGCGTTCACCGGTGGTGTTGGTGATGGTGAGTCGATGGTCCTTGATCAACAGGCCCTGCTTACTCATGGCTGCTCGGCGGTGGTGTCGTCCCAGGCCAGGGGATTGAGGTCTTGGCCGGGATCCATTGGTGGGTTGAGAGGCTCGAGAGGATCGAACGAATCGATCGCGCTGAAAGGCTCGACCAGGGGCTCCAGTTGGTCAGCAGTTGTTGCGGCTGTTGCACGGTCCAGCACTGGCTTGGTAGTCCTGCTGCGTCGTGCCAAGTGGGGTTCAGCCCCTTGTGCTCCCACCACGGTCCAGCCCAGTTGCTGCCAGCCGCTCAGGTGCACCGGCCAGATGCAGCGCTGCTGAGTGCCCTTGCTGATCCGCACCATCCCGCCGGGGGTGGTTGCAACAGCTGCAGGTCGCTCAAGCGGGAAGTCCACCGCCAGCTCCTCTGGCTCTGCTGCTGCCGGTGTCAACTCAGCAGCGTCGCTTTTGCGTTATCGTGCCATCGCCGATCGCCTCCTTCCTCAAGCGGGGATGGTGGCGATGAGGCCCACGTGCATGCCCTCGACACGCATCGGGCTCACCTCCGCCTTGGCAAAACAGACCGCCGGCAGCAGCACCGCTGCCAGATCCGCTGGATCCAGGGCAATGTCATGGCCACTTAAAAACGCCTCCACCCGGCCGCCCTCTTTGGGCAGGGCGACGGTGAGCGCCGGGATCCAGTGCCCGCGGCTGCCGTCCCGCAGCACCGGCGCCAGGTACAGCTGCACCTCTGTTGGTGCATCCGAGCCAGGGCTCGAGACGATCAGCGAAAATCGCGCGGCCGCATCGAGCTTGGTGCTCAGCAGCACCTCCTCTCCCGAGAGGTAGGTGTGCGGCTCCGGCCGGGTGGCGCTGCGGTTGGTCCAACCCACCAGGGTGGTCTGGGCGTCGATCAAAGGGTTGCCGTTGCGGTTGGCCATGGTTCAAGCAGCAGGGCAGATGTTGAAAAGGCGTCCGGCGGCGCGGCTCTGCAAGACGGCAAAGCCGACGTACCAATCGACGCGGGTGCGGAACACAGGGGCATCGGGCACCTCACCAAGATCCCGGACCGAGATTCCGTAGCGGCCATGTAACGGGCCCTGCAGGCCGGTGATACCCTGATCACCAAAGGTGCAGCAGTAGATCGAGCTGGTGCCGCCGGGCTCGTCGTAGCCCATCACCTCGGCGCCTTGGGCGTCGCGATCGACCGTGAGGATGTCGCAGTCCTGGTAACGGTGCACCGTCATGCCAAAGGCATTGGTGCTGGTCTGATAGACACCGCCACCGATCGAGGCGCGGGCCAGGGCATTGAGCTGACGGCGCATCGCCTTGCTCATCAACAGCACCTTGCCGGCGCCATAGGCGTTGACCGAATCGATCAGCTCATCGAGGTGATCGAAGTTCAGCGGTGCACCGGCGGCTGCTTTGCCGTTGTTGAAGGCCATCGGGTTGCCCGGCGGCAGCCGCTTGCTCAGGCCGTCAAAGGCACGGGGATTGCTGGCGGTGTCGCCATTGATCAAGGTGGCCTCCAGAGTGAGGCGCATAGAGCGCACCTTCATCTCGATCTGGCTGGCGCGG
>VGQR01000505.1 GCA_016882345.1 Cyanobacteria bacterium K_DeepCast_35m_m2_023 | reverse complement strand
CTCCGCTACCTCCAGCGCACTACCAGTCTCGCTGCAGTTGCGTCGCACTGACACCATAGTCTGCAATTATCCTGCCAATCAAATGAAATAGGGTGCATCTGTGCATCATTCACCGCTTTTCGAGCGGCATTTTTAATGTCCTCTGATTGCCGGCAAATTCCGATTATTCGAGGTGCCCTACCGTTAATGGCTAGTTCTGTATTGTCGACGCTGTTAATTGACTCCCTTGTTGAAGGGAGACTGCCCAGGTGTGCCCCATTTGTGTCCACGCCGCTGTGGGCAGGTGCGCCACAGGTGCGGGGTCCATCAGATCGAGCACCGGAGCGGTCGCCGCGGTGGCCTTGCCGCTGGGAGCCTCCAGCCACGCCGCCAGGCCCCGAGCTGCGTCAGCCAGGCGTGATCGGAAACGCATCAGGGAGGGGCAGCTAGCCCAGCTTGGCGCTGCTCCGCGAAGCCACAAACGCGGCCACGTCGGCTTGCTCAAGCCACCGGTGATAAGTGCGGGTATGAACCGCAATGTCGTGGCCCATGCACCGCGCCGCCAAACCGGTGGGGACTGACTCCCGGATTGAGCGGATCGCCCAGCTGTGCCTGAAGTCGTACAGCTGCATCCCGGGCGCCTGGCTCACCAGCCACTTGCCCCACGCTGCTGTCACCCGTTTCGCTTCGAGTGAGTCGTACTGGGCTGGCGCCGAAATATCCCAGGGCACAGACCTCGCGCCCCATTCCTCGATAACTGGCAGCGCCATCGCGGTGCGCCAGATCGGGGGCTTCCCTTTGCGCTTCACGGTCAGAACCTTGGCTGTGCCGTCCCCAGCTGGGCGGAGTGAGAAAACCTCGCTGGGCCGACATCCGTAGGTCACCAGCGCCCAGGTGATCCAGCTGTATTTGTGAGCACGGTCCAGGCGCAGCAACAGGGCGGCCAGTTCTGCATCGCTAGGCAGGTCGCGCTGGCCAGGCTCGTAGGGAGTCCGGATTGCGTCCAGCCGCTCCGTGTCCGGCACGCCCACCAGCTTGGCCAGGCGCTTGAACACCTTGCAGGCTTCCAGCCGGCTGCGCGAGCCAGGGGCTGTCGTGCTGGCCACTGCCACCAGCAGATCCATCGTGAGGGTCGCTTGCTGCGGGAGGCGCTTCACCTCATCAGCTAGCCGGCTCCAGGTCCGCTCCGCCGCGCCTGTCCGCACCTTGCCCTGCCAGAAGTCGACCTCGAGCTGGGTAAGGGCTTCGGAGACAGTAGGCAGGCTAGTTCGTTGCCCCCCAGCGCCTGGCAAACCTGAAGATTTCGTTGTCTCGCTGGCCCATGGCAGCGGATTCGGCAAGATTCCATATCTGCCGATCTCGGCGGCCAGGGTCACAACCCGGGTTTCAGCCTCGATCAGCTGGCCTGAGTTGGCTGGCAGCCCCAAGGGGACGCGGCGGCTTTTGCGGACGCCCTCGGCGTCGGTTGCGGTGCAGCGCCAGAAGAGCCGATCGTTCACGCACACCAGGCTGCCCTTGATGCCCCGGTTGCGAAGGCTCACGGTGACCGGATCCAGGCCCAGCGCTTTTGCCAAGTCCTTGCCAACTTTCTGGCCGGAATCCTCGCGCATTTGCCAGAAGCGTGCCAAGTGGCTTGGAGAGCTCTAGGGCCAGCAAAAAGCCCGAGTACCCCGACTGTGCTTGGGAACTCGGGCTGAGATTGAAGCGGAGAGGGTGGGATTCGAACCCACGGTGCCTTTCGGCACGCCGGTTTTCAAGACCGGAGCCATCAACCACTCGACCACCTCTCCAGGCGGTGCCGACTCTTGCTTCAGCATGCCCATGATCCCACGGTGAGGTCGCCGCTGCAGCTCGCGCAGCCGTGTCTCGTGAGACCGGCCCCGATGATGGACGCCTGGGACCTGGCAGACCTGTCCCGCGTCCGCTCACCTCCTGACCGCAAGGGCTCAAGGGCAACGAGACAGTTGTGACACACGGCTGGCGTTGATGGCGTCAGCGCTGACCAGGTGTGGGTCAATTGCAGCCAGCAGGACCAGGTGGCGGCGACGTTGTTGCTGCACGCGGGTCGCGCGTTCGTTCTGGGTCTGCTGCCAGCGTTGCCGCCGCTGCCGTTCACGCCAGCGCCACGCGCCAAATCGATCGAGATAGCGCTCCTGGTC
>VGQR01000504.1 GCA_016882345.1 Cyanobacteria bacterium K_DeepCast_35m_m2_023 | reverse complement strand
GCGTCTGGCGATGGTGGTCACCAAGGCGCCGTCCGAACCGTGGTCGCTGGTGCAGGAGACCCTCGAGGCGATGCTGGCGCAGGATCCCCCCCACGACACCTGGTTGGCGGATGAGGACCCGACCCCCGCAGCGCTGGACTGGTGCTCACGCCATGGCGTGCGCGTCTCGAGCCGACGCGATGCCCCTGGCTACCACAACCCCACCTGGCCGCGCCGGCGCCGTTGCAAGGAGGGGAACCTTGCCTACTTCTACGACCACTACGGCTACGCCCTGTACGACGTGGTTGTGCAGCTCGACGCCGATCACCGGCCGGATCCCGGCTATCTGCGGGCGATGGTGCAGCCGTTTGAGGATCCCCAGGTCGGCTACGTCGCCGCCCCATCGATCTGCGACCGCAATGCCGCCAGCAGTTGGGTGGCCCGCGGGCGGTTGTATGCCGAATCGGTGCTGCATGGACCGCTGCAACTCGGTCTCAACAGCGGCTTTGCGCCGTTGTGCATCGGCAGTCACTACGCGGTGCGAACGGCTGCCCTGGCCCAGATCGGAGGCCTGGGCCCCGAGCTGGCCGAGGATCATTCGACCACGTTGCTGTTCAACAGCCGTGGGTGGCGCGGCGCCTTCGCCATCGATGCCCATTGCCATGGCATGGGCCCCGACACATTTGAAGACGCCATGGTCCAGGAATTTCAGTGGTCGCGCAGCCTGGTCACGATCCTGTTGGTTCTGACGCCCAGGGTGTACGGGCAACTGCCGATTCGCCTGCGGTTGCAGTTTCTCTATTGCCAGCTCTTCTACCCCTTGCGGGGTGTCCTGAGCGTGGTCGGGCTGCTGCTGCCTGCGGTGGCCATGGCCACCGCCCAGCCGTGGGTCCGTGTCGATTACCCCCTGTTTCTGCTGCTGTGGGTGCTGCAGTTTCTGCTCAGCCTGCTGCCGCTCTACTGGTTGCGGCATCTGAGTCTGCTCAACCCGCCCACCAGCACCCTGGCCGGGTGGGAGCAACTGTTGTTTGAGATCACCCGCGGCCCGTGGGTGTTGGCCGGTGTGCTCAGTGCCTGTGTCGATTGTTTCTGGGCCGGTGCCCGCGATTTTCGGGTGACCAGCAAGCAGAAGCAGCGCCGGCCCCTGCGCCTGACCTTCCTGACTCCGCATCTGGTCCTGGCTGTGTTGGGCGCCCTGTCGGCCCTCGTGCTCGGCGCACGCGCCGGCGAAGCCAGGGGCTACGTGCTGCTGGTGCTGATCAGCGCCCTCAGCTTCGGTGTCGCAGCGATCCTGGCCCTGGGGCTCGATCACCGCCTCAAGCGTTTGCCGCTCGATGAGCTCGTCCGTCACTACGGCCTGGTGGTGGGGACGTTGGGCCTGGTGTTGCTGGCGGCGTTGGTGCGTCATCAAGAGCTCGCCGCTCCGTTGCAGGTCACCGAAGCCCTGCTGTCGGCCCGCCTGTGGAGGCCCTGAATGGCACGACTACGGCATTTCTGGCCCCTTGGTCTGCTCGTGGGTTTTGTGGCGGGCCTGTCCCTGTGGGCGCCGCAGCGCAGTCTGGCTTTTTTTGCCGGCGCTTACCGCTAGCCGAGCGTCGCCATGCCACTGGCCCATAGCTCGATTGAGGCGGTGTTTATCAGTTGGGTGGATCCCCGCGCCTCCCAGCAGATCGCTGCCGCACTGCAGCGGGCCCGCCAGCGGCGCAGCCTGCCGTTGATCACGCTGGAACCCTTTGCCGATCCAGCCATCGCCGGCGGCCATCGCCGTCTGGTACGCGATGTCGAACAGGGTCGCTACAAGGCCCGTCTGGACCCGTTGCTCGACCAGCTCTGCCGGCCGCAGCAGCCCGTGTTGCTGCGGTTTGCCCATGAGATGGACCACACAGGCCAGTACCCCTGGTCGCTGCGTCGAGGGTCTGACTATGTGCGCCTGTATCGCGCCGTGTGGCAGCAGGCCCAGCAGCCCCGCTGCCGGCGTCTGCACTGGGTCTGGTCGCCGGCTGGCAACGGCGATCCGCGTCCGTTCTGGCCCGGTGGCGATGCGGTGGATCTGATCGGGGTCTCGGTCTACAGCTCGCCCCGTTGGCGCGGCGACGGCCGGTTGCGCACGTTTGCCGAGCTCATGGATCAGCGCCGCTGGCTGCATCTGCAGTACCGCA
>VGQR01000503.1 GCA_016882345.1 Cyanobacteria bacterium K_DeepCast_35m_m2_023 | reverse complement strand
ACCGTGCTCGACAACCTGACGCTGGCGCCGACCCTGGTACGGGGGCGCAGCAAGGACGAGGTGCAACGCCAGGCACTCGACCTGCTCGAGCGCGTCGGCATTCATGAACAAGCCCACAAATTTCCGGGTCAGCTCTCCGGCGGGCAGCAACAACGCGTGGCCATCGCCCGCTCGCTGTGCATGGAGCCGCGCATTCTGTTGTTCGACGAGCCCACCAGCGCCCTCGATCCCGAGATGGTGCAGGAGGTCCTGGCGGTGATGCAGGAACTGGCCACTGCAGGGATGACCATGGTGGTGGTCACCCATGAGGTGCGCTTTGCCCGGCAGGTGGCCGACCGCATCGTGCTGATGGCCGACGGTGAAGTGGTCGAAATCGCCCCACCAGAGCAGTTCTTCAGCAACCCCCAGCATCCGCGCAGCAAACAATTTCTCAGTCAGATCAGTTGAGCCACGCTGGTTGGTATGCGCGTCCAGGCCTGGTATCGCCATCTGTCGCGAGAAGCGTCCAGGCGCACAGGCCGATCGTCGACCTTTGCCATCGCCTGCTGCGTGGTGCTGCTGTGGCTCGCGAGCGGCCCGCTGTTTCACTACGGCGACACCTGGCAACTGGCGATCAACACCGCCACAACGATCGTCACCTTTCTGATGGTGTTCCTGATCCAGAACACCCAGAACCGAGACAGTGAAGCGGTGCAGATCAAGCTCGATGAGCTGATTCGCGCCACCCGCGGCGCTCACAACGCATTGCTTGATCTCGAAGAGCAGACCGACCGACAGCTCGATCAACTGCGCGATCGTTACGAAGCACTGGCCCATCAGGCCCAGGCCCTGCTGCTTGCCGGTCAGGAAGACACCGACAACCCGGAGCTGGAGACCGGCGATCTGAGCCGGCCCCGCGACTGAACGGGCGGCGCCGGTTTGGGCATCGAGGCAAGCTGGTCACGGGGCATCACCAAAGTCCAAGCTCAGTTGCTCGGCAGGGGGCAGTCCCCGGCGCTGACGCCCCGAGCCCGGTGCCGTGCGGCGCTCCCGTCGTCCAGGGCGCAGACCTGAACGACGGGAGCCATGGCGCTCCTGGATCTCGTCGGCCGTCTGTGCAAAATCATCCTCGCGCCGCAGGGCCCAGAGGCGATCGCGGGCTACGGCGGCAGCCTGCTGCCAATCGACAATCGGCAGAGGGTAATCGCTGCCCAAGATGCATCCCGAGCGCTCCTCGGTCTGCCGATCCATGAGCCAGGGTTGGTGCAGATGCACCGCCGGAACCTTGGCCAGCTCGGGCAGCCAACGGCGCACGAACTGCCCTGTGGGGTCGTGATCAAGCGCCTGCTTGATCGGGTTGTAGATGCGAAGCGTGTTGATGCCGGTGGTTCCCGACTGCATCTGGCACTGGCTCCAGTGGATTCCGGGTTCGTAGTCAACAAACAACCGCGCCAGGTGCAGGCCGCTGTGGCGCCAGGGCAGCCAAAGCTGATAACTCGCGACCGACATCAACATCGCCCTCATCCTGAAGTTGAGCCATCCGCTGGCGATCAGCGAACGCATGCAGGCATCGACGAACGGCAACCCCGTGGTTCCGCTCGCCCAGGCCGACAACCTCTCGGGGCAGGGCTCGCGCAGTCCGGCCATCTGAGGATGCAGTTCCTCGAATTCCAAGGACGGCTGATCTTCCAGTTTCTGGATGAAATGGCAATGCCAGTGCAGACGTTCTTCAAAGCGTTGCAATGCCAGCGGCCAGCGGCCCCCGTCGCCGTTCTGGCTCAAGACGGTGCGCCTTTGCCCCGATGCCTGAACCACTTCGCGCAGCGATAGAGTTCCCCAGCTCAGGTGGGCAGACAGGCGCGAACAACTGCTGACGGCGCTCAAGGGGCTCGACAGACCGCTCTGATAGTTGCGGCTGCGTTGCTGCAGAAAGCTCTCCAGACAGAGCAGCCCCTCGGCTCGACCTCCGCGCTGGCGCAGGGGGCAGTGGTCCTGGCTGTCGAGCACCTCGCCCACGTTGGGCACAGGCCCAGGGTCCACCGGCACGGACAGGGTCAAACGCAGCGGCTGGGGCACCACGGCTTCGTCCATGCGGGCCTGCCAACGGCGCGCCCAACCGTTGCGGCTCTTGAGCCGGCGCACCACGCCGAACTGGGGCCATTCATGCCAGGG
>VGQR01000502.1 GCA_016882345.1 Cyanobacteria bacterium K_DeepCast_35m_m2_023 | reverse complement strand
CATGACTGTTCTCAGTCTATGAGTGTTCTGAAAAACTGGGTCATCTCGACTGCGATTGGGCAATGGCCCAGATGCCATCCATGCGCCGGGCTGGCCAGCAGCGACTTCAACGCCCATCCAGCAATGCCAGGGCATTGGCAAGGCTGTCAGCCTCCCGGGCTGGTTTGTCTTGACGCCATCGGCTGATTCGTGGAAAGCGCACCGCGATACCGCTCTTGTGGCGACGCGACTGTTGGATCCCTTCAAAGGCGAGTTCAAACACCTGGATGGGTTCGACCGCTCGCACAGGACCAAAACGCTCGATCGTGTGGCTGCGGATCCAGCGATCCAGGGCCACGATCTCCTGGTCATCGAGGCCCGAATAGGCCTTGGCGACGCTTACCAGCTGCCCATTGGGATCCCAGAGGCCAAAGGTGTAGTCGGTGAACAGATTGGCGCGCCGCCCACTGCCGGCCTGGGCATACAGCAGGACCACATCAAGCCGATAGGGATCGAGTTTGTGTTTCCACCAGCTGCCGCGCTTGCGACCGCTTTGGTAGGGCGAGTCGAGAGCTTTCAGCATCAGCCCTTCGGCGCCAGCGTTGCGGGCCTGCTGTCGCAGCGGTTCAAGCTCCTGCCACTCGCTCAGCGCTAATCGCGGTGACAAGCGCAGTTGCCCGGTTGGCAACCCACCAGCATTGGTGCTGGCATCCAGGCCGTACTGGATCAGCGACTCCAGGGCCACGCGGCGTTGGTGCAAGGGACGGGTGCGCCAGTCTTCTCCCTGCTGCTCCAGCAGGTCGTAAGCCACAAATGCAGCCGGACACTCGGCCTGCAACGTTCGCGAGGGTTTCTTGCGCCCTAGACGCCGTTGCAGCTGAGCAAAACCAGCGGGTTGCGCCGCCCCTGCGGGCCAAACGATGATTTCACCATCCATCACGGTGCCATCGGGCAGGGCAGCAGCAGCGGCGATCAGTTCAGGAAAGGCCTCATTCAGCAACTCTTCGCCACGGCTCCAGAGAAAACAGTCGCCTTGACGGCGAATCAGCTGGCCACGGATTCCATCCCATTTCCATTCGGCCAGCCAGGTCGATGCATCCCCAGCCAGCGGCGCAGACCAGGGGCTGCTCGGATCGATGTCCAGCGCTGACGCCAGAAAAAAGGGATAGGGGCGGCTTGGTACCTCACCGTGTTGCCCCGTGGGAGCCAACAGGTTCAGCCAGGCTTGTGGCGTGGGTGTGAACCCACCCATCAGCCGGTGCTGGAGCTCCGCCTCGTCCAGGTCGCTGAACTGGGCCAGGGCCTTGACCACCAACCCGCGGGCCACGCCAATGCGCAGGCCTCCCGTCAATAGCTTGTTGGCCACCAACAGTTCGTGAGAGCTGAGCCCCTGCCATAACCCCCGTACGGCCTTGGCCTGTTCCACATCGCTGAGGGCAGCTGCATCCGGCAGCAGCGTTTCCATCCAGGCGTGCAGTGGTTGCTGCTTCCACGACGGTCGCTCTGCCCTGGCTTGATCCGAAGCATCTCGCTGTTGGGCGTCATCGGGGGCGCACTGCTGCCACAACAGGGCGATGGTTTCGGCCGAATCCCCGACATGGCTGTAGCAGTCGTCAAACAACCACTCAGGTATTGGCGATGACTCGAGACAGATCTGGCGCAATCGACGGCCCGTGATCAGCCGTCGACGGCTGCCGCCCAACAGGATCTGAAGGCTCCAGGCCCCGTCGCGTGGGTTGCAGTGCGCAAAAAAATCCACAAGAACGGCAACCTTGAGCTTTGTGCCGCGGCTGGCATCGAGCCGCTCGACCAGCTCAGCGAACGCTTGCATGGCGCAACCGCTGCACGGTGATCAGGGCCGCGGCTGCGTAGATCAGGGGATACACCATGGTGAGACTGTTCCACTGACGCGCGGCCAACCAGGTGGCGACCAACGGTGCGGTGCCGGCAAATAGGGCCATGGCCAGCGAGTAGGCAATCGAAAAGATGGCACAGCGCTGACGCTGGGGAACCAGCGTCACGCCCAGCACCCCCTGTGCTCCCATGGAGACCATCACCGGGGCAACCAGCAGCAACTGGGCCATGGCCAGGTCAATCAGTTGTCCCCGCAGGCCGATGAACACACCGACTGGCGTCAGCAACGCCAACACGACGTTTCCCCAGCGGTTGACAGG
>VGQR01000501.1 GCA_016882345.1 Cyanobacteria bacterium K_DeepCast_35m_m2_023 | reverse complement strand
GTGATGCAGCCCCCCTGGCCATCGCGGCGGGTGCCGGCATGGAACAGCTGGACATCGGCCCGGCCGCGACGGTCGTCGGCGCTCAGCGCGATCGCGATGGGATCGCCCTGGCGCACGTTGAGGGGATAGCCCTCGGCCGCGGCGATCACACAGGCGCTGCAGCCGGGCAACCGTGTCAGCACTGGCGCCTGGTCGAGGTTGCCGCTGGCGCAGGCCAGCAGCACCGATGCCAGTTCAGGGCCCATCAGCGGCATCAGGGTTTCGCATTCGGGATCGCCGAAGCGGCAGTTGAACTCGATCACCTGCGGGCCGCTGGCGGTCAGCATCAGGCCGGCATAAAGGACGCCCCGGTAGTCGATGCCCCGGGCGCGCAGGGCAGCCACGGTGGGCTCCAGCACTAGGGAGCGCACCTGCTCCAGGCCATCGGCATCGAGCAGCGGTGCCGGGGCGTAGGCCCCCATGCCCCCGGTGTTGGGACCGGTGTCGCCTTCGCCAATGCGCTTGTGGTCCTGGGCGGGGGGCAGCAGCACCAGCCGCTCGCCATCGCAGAGGGCAAACACCGACACCTCGGGGCCTTCGAGAATCTCCTCGAGTACCACCCGGGTGCCGGCGGCGCCGAAGCGTCCGGCAAAGGCTTCCTCGATGGCCGCCCGAGTCTCCGCCAGGCTGGCCGCCACCGTGACCCCCTTGCCAGCGGCCAGCCCGTCGGCCTTGACCACCAGCGCGACGCCCACCTGATCGACGATGCTCAGGGCCTCGGCCTTGGAGCTGGCGTTCCAGTGGCGCGCGGTCGGGATGCCCGCCTGCACCATCAAGGCCTTGGACCATTGTTTGCTGGCTTCAAGCTGGGCCCCGTCGGCGCCGGGGCCGAACACCGCGAGACCCGCAGCCCGCAGGGTGTCGGCCAACCCGGCCGCCAGGGGGGCTTCGGGGCCGATCACCACCAGCTCGATGCCATGATCCTGGGCCGCTGCCAGCAGGGCCGCATGGTCGCTTTCGGCGATCGGCAGCTGCTGACAACTGTCCAGATCCAGGCTGCCGCCATTGCCAGGCGCGATCCAGACCTGATCGACCCCGGGGCAGCGGGCCAGGGCCCAGACCAGCGCATTCTCGCGGCCGCCACCACCCACCACCAGGATCCGCTCTGGGGTCTTGCCAGGGAAAGACACGCCGCTGTCGTTCAGGGATGCCATCCTCTCTAATGGCTGAGCTGCTTGGGACGATTGGGGGGGCATGAACTGCTGAGGCAAGCGGCCCGGGGTCGCCGCAGCCTGATCGCCACCGCGCTGCTGGTGCTGGTGGGCTGGGGGCCGGCCGTCGCCGCACCGGCGCCGGGGCTGTCGCTGCCGACATCGACAGGACTGGATGCGCTGGTTCGCGCCTGCACAGCGGCTCGTCAGGCCGGAGACCTGCTCAAGCTCAGGACCATCCAGGCGCTTCTGTTGCAGGCGCGCCCCGCTCCGCAGCCGCTTCCGGTGGTGCTGGCCAACGCCGAGGCCCTGTTGCGCTGTGGAGCACCCGACGGGGCATTGGTCGTTCTCAACCGCTACAGCCCGGCCCCCGGTCCTGAGACGGTGCCCTGGACCCTGCTGCAGTGGCGTGCCGCCACCGCCGCCCTCGACCATCGCCTGGCGGCCCAGGCCCTCAATCGCCTGGTTGTAGCGGCAGGACTCAGCCTCGAGCGCCTGCAGGTTCCCTTGATCCAGGATGACAAGGGCCGCTGGCGGACCATGGCAGCACTCGACCTGATGGTGGGGCATCTCGATGCCCTCGGCCGGCGCGACGAGGCCGTCACGCTGTTGCTGGCCAGCAGAGCTCCAGGTGTCGAGACGGCCCAGCGCTGGTCCCAGGCGGTGTCCTGGTCGGGGTCATGGCCGTTGGCGTCGCGCCTGGGCTGGTTGGATCGGGCCCTCGATCAGGCCGCGGCGGCTGGCGCCTGGGGCCTGGCCGCAAGCCTGTTGGATCAGCAATTGGAGCTGCTGAGCGATCAGCCAGCCGACCTGCGCCGCCGCGTCGAAGAGCGCCGCAGGCGCCTCAGCCGCAGAATCGATGATGAGGCCAGCCTTCGTCCCAAGGCGATTCGCTCCCCCCGTGATCCGGGCGGCCATGCCGCCATCCCTGCCCCCGTTTCAAGCCAGCCATGACCGCGTTTTCCA
>VGQR01000500.1 GCA_016882345.1 Cyanobacteria bacterium K_DeepCast_35m_m2_023 | reverse complement strand
CCACGTGATGCCGACTGCAGCCCCTCTCGGTGGCTCAATTCTGGTGGTGGCGGGCACCCATGGCAATGAGTGCAATGCCCCCTGGTTGCTGCAGCAGTGGCGGGCCAACCCCTCGGCCCTGGAGGCTTCGGGTCTGCCGCTCGCCTTGGTGCACGGCAACCCAGAAGCGGCTCAGATCGGCCGCCGTTACGTGGACCGCGACCTCAACCGCTGTTTTGCCCCTTGGTTGCTGGCGGATCGCGACAACCAGAGCCTCGAGATGCGGCGAGCCCGCGCCTTGCTCGAGGGGTACGGCCCCTGCAGCTCAAGCCCGGCTCTGGTGGCCTTCGATCTGCACAGCACCACCGCGGCCATGGGCAACAGCTTGGTGGTCTATGGCCGCAGACCGGTTGATCTGGCGCTGGCGGCCGGAATCCAGCAGCAGCTTGGACTGCCGATTTATCTGCACGAGGCCGATCCAGCTCAGACCGGTTTCTTGGTCGAGCGTTGGCCCTGCGGTTTGGTGATCGAGGTGGGGCCAGTGCCGCAGGGGGTGCTCGATGCGGCGATCTGCCGACAAACCCAGTTGGCCCTCGAGGCGGGCCTTGCCGTGCTGGCCGCGGCGGCCAGCGGCTGCCTGCGATTGCCTGCCGAGTTGGTGGTGCATCGGCATCGGGCCAGCATCGATCTGCCCCGACAGTCCGACGGCACCCCCGCCGCCCTGTTGCATCCACAGCTGCAGGGGGCCGATTGGCAGCCATTGCGCCCCGGCGATCCGGTGTTGTGCGCTGCCGATGGTGCCGTGATCGCGCTTCGGCAGTTGCTCCCCCAAGGCTTGCGGGGGTGTACCCAGCTCTGGCCCGTGTTCATCAACGAGGCGGCCTATCGCGAAAAAGGCATTGCCTTCAGCTTGACCACCAGGGAGTGTTGGCCGTTGCCTGAGCAGGCTTTGGGCGCACTGCAGCAGCTTGCGGCCCGGCTCAGGCAAGCCGGGGACGCCCCGGCTTGATCAGCTCCTGGCAGGGGCGCTTGCGGGTGGGCAGACGCAGGGGCATGGCGTCGGGTTCGCCGGGCTGGCGGTCGTTGTGCGAGGTGCACCGTTGTAAATGACCTTCAGCACGCTGCGCCCATCGGCAGCGATGCTGAGCTCGGTTTCGAAGCTGGCAGGCCGTTGTTCGGCGACCCAGCCCGGGGTTCCACCGGGGAAGCGGAACACGAGTCCTGCCGGTCCGCGGCTGATCACACACTCCTTGGCTCGCCTCGCCTCGACCATGCAGAGCCCAGGTTGGTAGAGGCCCAGGCCGCCGTTGAGCTGAACTGCCGTGTTGCGCGCCAGGTTGATGGCCCGCTGCAGGTTCTGGGAGTCCTGTTCGGCAGCCCTGAGGCGCTCGACTGCCGAGGGTGCTGCGGCAGGGGCTGGCTGGGGCGTCTGGGCCAGGGCTGGCTGGGCAGTCAGGCCGATCAGGGCAAGTGCAAGTGCGCGCATGGCGTTCAACCGCAGGCGAGGGTGTTCTGTTCTTTGGTGCAGGGCAAATCGCTCACCCTGCCGTCCGCCCAATAAATTCGCAGCCGATCGTCGCTGGTGCCGCTGCGGTAGGTCAGGGACTTAACCACACCGGTGGGGCCAGCGGGTTGACCGGTTCCTGCGTTGCGCTGGGGCAGCCGGTTGAGGCGCTGCTCGAGTTGCTGCACCTGCAGCTCCAGTTGCTCCTGGCGCTGGATCAGTTGTTTGTGTTGTGAGCGACTGATCCCGTCGCAGCCGCTCGTTGTCAACAGAGCGGCGCTCCCGATAGCCCCACACATCAGTCGCAGGCGTGATCGCTGCTGTCCCGCTGGCAGCGGCGGCTGGATCGCGGCGGCAGGGCGGGGCGCCATGAGGGGGGAGTGAGGTCTTGCCGTCTTAGCAGTGATCAACGAATGCCGTCTCTCCGCTGGGCATTGATCAGCCGCGCTGATGGGAGAGATCAGGAATTGTGGTCCCGCCGGAGCCCCAAACACCCCACGACCGCCGCAAGGTTCCTTTACAGTCCTTTACGACGGTTCACCGTCCGCTCGGGATTCTGTACTTCTTACCATTTCTCGTTCTCATGACCACCACTCTCCAGCAGCGCTCCGGCGCCAACAGCTGGCAGCAGTTCTGCGAGTGGGTCACCTCCACCAACAACCGCCTCTACGTGGGC
>VGQR01000499.1 GCA_016882345.1 Cyanobacteria bacterium K_DeepCast_35m_m2_023 | reverse complement strand
ATTCAATTTGCCCCCGAGGCGATCGCCCGCTCCAACGCCGACCTGCTGCCCACCCCCGAGCTGCGGGCCGAGTTTGTCGAGATCTACTGCGATCAGGGCCGCGAGGAAGCCGGCCGCTGGCTGACCCTGCATCACAGCGAGATCACCCCGGCCGAACTGGAGCATCGTCTGGGCCGCTACGGCCTCAACCCCTGCGGTGAGATCCTGGGCGCCGATTTCCACTGCAACCTGGCCGAGATCCATCTCAACCAGATCGACCCTGCCGACCACCAGGCCCAGGAAGACGCGTTCAAGGCGGCCGGCCTGGCCGTGGCCTGCCTGCTCAACCACCGCTTCGAGGTCGAGCGCTACCGCCAGAGCCGCGCCTGGGATCCGATCGTGGGCGTGAGCTTCACCGGCTTGTTCGATTTCTTTGTGCACGCCTTCGGCACCGCCTGGCTCAAGTGGTGGGAAGCCGGCCGCCCCGACACCGCCGAGGGCTGCGCCTTCAAAGCCCAGGAAGCGGCCTATCTGAGCCGTTGGAAGCAGATCGTCAACGAGGCGGTGTGGGACTACTGCGATCGCCACAACCTGCGCCGGCCCAACCGCTGCACCACCGTGCAGCCCGCCGGCACCAAGAGCCTGCTGACCGGCGCCTCGCCCGGCTGGCACCCGCCCAAGGCCCAGCGCTTCATCCGCCGTATCACCTTCCGCAAGAACGATCCGGTGGCCCTGGCCTGCATGGACTACGGCTACACGATCGTGCCATCGCAAAGCGACAAGGACGAGCAGGGCCGTCTGCTCGACGATCCGTTTGATCCGCGCTGCACCGAGTGGCTGGTGGAAATCCCGACCGAGGTGAGCTGGGCGAACATTCCGGGAGCCGATGCGGTCGAGATCAACAACTTCTCGGCGATGGCCCAGTTCGACTTCTACATGCAGGTGCAGAAGCACTACACAGCCCACAACACCAGCGCCACGATCGAGTTCCGCGACAACGAGATCGAGGCGCTCACCGACGCGATCCATCGGGCCATCAACGATGGTGAGGGCTACATCTCGGCGGCCCTGCTGGCCCGCTTCGATGCCAACGCCACCTTCCCGCGGCTGCCGTTCGAGCCGATCGATGCCATCACCTACCAACGCCTCAACGCCGAGGTGGCCCAACGGCGTCGCACCGACTGCTTCTTTGAAGCCCTGCAGCGCTACGACGGTGGAGAACTGCTCGAGGCGGGTCCGGCCGGTTGCGATTCCGACAAGTGTCTGTTGCCGCTGGCCAAACCCAGCAACAATTAGGTCCAATCCATTTCGGGCATTGTTATGGCGCCGAACCGGTGGCGTCGTTCCCTGCTCCTGGTCGTGGCTGTCACCCTGCTGCTTGCAGGGTGCGCCAACTGGTGGCAACACCAGCAAAAAACCCGCGAACAACACCTCGAGCGCGAACGCTGCCTGCAGAGACGGACGTTGATCTCACAACGGTTGGTCCCGATTGAGGCAGACCAGCGGGCGTTGGCCCAGATCAGGGCCGAACGCTATGTGCCCACGCCGCGGCCCCTGCCGCCCGACCCGGCCTTGGCGAGCCGTTACAGCCAGCTCGATCAGCAGCTCGACCAGGAGCGCTATCTCGATCGACTTGGCGCGTGGCGCTGGCGTGAACGGCAGCGGCGGCAACGCTGGCAGCAGACCCAGAACGAACGCGCGACCCGCGTGCAGCGACAACGTCGCCGCCACCTGGCCCTGCTGGCTGCCGTTGACCCACAACTGGTCAGCGCTGACGCCATCCACGCCAGCCGTGTGGCACAACTGTCTCGTTGCCATTGAGCCCTTGCGCTCAGAAGGTTAGCGGACGCGGGACAGGTCTGCCAGGTCCCACGCGTCCATCATCGAGGCCGGTCTCACGAGACACGGCTGCGCGAGCTGCAGCGGCGACCTCACCGTGGGATCATGGGCCTGCTGAAGCAAGAGTCGGCATCGCCTGGAGAGGTGGTCGAGTGGTTGATGGCTCCGGTCTTGAAAACCGGCGAAGTGAAAGCTTCCGTGGGTTCGAATCCCACCCTCTCCGTATTCAGAAGGTCCCGCGAAGACCATTCGCGTCCCACTTCCCTTGCGGTGGTGGGACTTTTGCTGTTGGGGTGGTCCAGGTTTGTTTGCCCAAAACCAGGGGTGTCTGAGCATTGTGTT
>VGQR01000498.1 GCA_016882345.1 Cyanobacteria bacterium K_DeepCast_35m_m2_023 | reverse complement strand
CGATGATCGGGGCCATCGTGGCTCTTGGTGTGATCGTATGCCGTTGCCGCAGCAATGGTTGCCACGCCAGCGCTGGTGTCGACACGCCGCAAGCCGGGATTGCCCGCCGAGGCCACCAACCGGTCGAGAAACTGTTCCATCCCCAGACCGTTTTCAATCAGCACGAGTGCCCGGCGTACGGCGGCCAGGTCGCCGGGTCTGGCCTGAAAGCTGTGGGGGCTGACCTGGGCCGGAATCAGGGGGGTGACGCGGGCGCAATCGCCGGCCACAGCCCTGGTCAGCAGCGTGATGGGCAAAAAGGTGGTGACCACCTCGTCGGCGGGCTCGGAGCGCACGGTTCGATCCTGGTGCGACTGACCACAGGCCGCCAGCACCAGCGCCACGGCCAGCGTCGCTGGCCAGAGCTGAACCAGCGGCAGAAACCAGGACCGAAGCATCAAGATTACGATAATCTTTTTTTTGGCTCCTCCTCCCAAGCGACAGGCGCTGCGTGGGGGTTGCAACGGATCCCACACACGCCCACGCGGGCCAGAAAAGCCTCCACCAAAGCCGCCTATGGTGCGCCGATGCTTAGGACGTTCACCGTTGTGGCCGGCACTGCGTTGCTGCTGGCCACCGCCAGCTGGCCGGCTGTTGCACAAACCAAGCGTCAACCACCCGTGCCCGCCCTGTATGCCAGCCGTGCCGAGGCCGAACGGGCGGCCCACCTGTTCGGCTGCAGCGGAGCCCACCCGATGGGCGAGGCCTGGATGCCCTGCGCCAAGCACCCCAGCCCAGCGAAGCCGCACTATGGCCAGCATTGAACCCAGCCCTGCGGCGTCGGTCGGCGGCTGTGGCGGTTCACCGAAACCACTGGGCATCGGGATCGCACCGTTGGGCATCGTGGCAATCGGCATCGTGCCGATGGGAGTGGTCAGCATCGGCGTGGTGCCGATGGGGGTGATCAGCATCGGCGCCGTCGGCATGGGGGTCATCAACGCTGCGGTCGTGGGCATGGGCGTCCTGGTGATGGGCGTCAACGTGATGGGCGTGTGGTGGGGCGGCTACAGCGGCATGGGCCCCCATCGCCTCGGCGGCGAGCCAACGGTGGTCCCTGCACAACAGCGGTTCGCCTACCCCAGCAGGCAAGAGGCCCTGGATCAAGCCAGACGACTGGGCTGCCGCGGCGTGCATGCGATGGGCAACCTCTGGATGCCCTGCGATCACCACTAACTCCCGTGTTGATCAAACTGAACACCGCCTGGGCGCTGTTCCAAGGGCTGTTGATCGAATCGCTGCCGTTTCTGCTGATCGGTGTGCTGATTTCGGCGCTGGCCCGCTGGTTGGCCCCCGATGGGCGCTGGCTGCAGCGACTGCCGGATCACCCGCTGCTGGGTCCGCTCAGCGGGGCTGCCCTGGGGTTTGCCCTGCCGGCCTGCGAGTGCGGCAACGTGCCGGTGGCGCGACGCCTGTTGGTGGGTGGTGCCCCCCTGGGGACCGCTCTTGGGTTTCTGTTTGCCGCACCGGTGCTGAACCCCATCGTGATCGCCAGCACCTGGGCGGCCTTTCCGGATCAACCCTGGCTGCTGCTCTGCCGGCCCCTGGGGGCGATCGTGGTGGCTCTGGCACTGTCGCTGCTGCTGGCGCTGCTGCCTGAAGCGCAGCTGCTGCAGGCCGATGTCCTGGCTGAACGGCGCCTGAACCAACCCCTGAGCAGCGTCAGTCTGCTCGAGCGTCGCAGCGGCCTGATCGGCATCGAAACGCCAACGGCAACCTCCCGCCAGCCGTCGGGGCCCACTTCGGCACGCCCAAGCCTGCAGGAGGTGCTGAGCCATGGCAGCCGCGAATTTGTGGAGCTGGCTCTGCTGCTGGTCGCGGGCTGCCTGCTGGCCGCCCTGGTGCAGACGCTGTTGCCACGGCAGTGGCTGCTCGAACTGGGCAGCGGCCCGACCGGCTCGATCCTGGCCTTGATGCTGCTGAGCCTGGTGATCTCGGTGTGCTCGAGCGTTGATGCCTTTCTGGCGCTCAGCTTCGCCGCCCAGGTCACCCCGGGGGCGCTGCTGGCGTTCCTGCTGCTGGGTCCGGTGATCGACCTCAAGCTCGCCGGCTTGCTGGGGCTGCTGCTACGCCCCAGGGGGCTGGTCCTGGCCACGGCTGGGGTAGGCGTCAGCGTGCTGTTGATC
>VGQR01000497.1 GCA_016882345.1 Cyanobacteria bacterium K_DeepCast_35m_m2_023 | reverse complement strand
AGGCGGCAAAGGGGTTGGTGACTGCCGTGTTCTGGGCTGCGCTGTGGCCGCTGAGCAGGTCCGACAGCGGCACGGCCAGCAGCAACCCACTGCTGAGACCCACCACAATCGCAGCCAGAAGCTTGGTGCGGCGGTGACGCCTGCGGGGCCGGCCTGGGCTGGTCGATGGGCTCGGGCGCTGGGCCCTGCGGCGGTTCATCTGTGAAAAGCTAGTCCAGTGCTGGGATGGGCACCTACAGGGACAGGGCCTCATCGGGGCGCAAGCCCACCTGCACCCGCCACAGGTTGGCGTAGGCACCGCCGGCCGCCATCAGCGCGTCGTGGCGCCCGCTCTCGACCAGGCGACCGTTCTCGAGCACCACAATCCGATCGGCATGGCGCACGGTGGATAAACGGTGCGCAATCACCAAGGTGGTGCGATCGGCCGTGAGTCGCTCAAGCGAGCGCTGAATCGCGGCCTCGGTTTCGTTGTCGACGGCGGCGGTGGCCTCATCAAGAATCAGCAGCGGCGGGTTTTTGAGAATCGCCCGGGCCAGGGCGATGCGCTGACGCTGGCCGCCAGACAGGCGCTGGCCCCGCTCGCCAACCACCGTGGCGTAACCCTGGGGCAGTTGGGCGATGAACCCCGCGGCTTCGGCCAGCTCAGCGGCCCGGGCGATGGCCTGCGGTGTGGCGGCAAAGCTGCCATAGGCGATGTTTTCGGCCACGGTGCCGTGGAACAGGAACACCTCCTGGCTCACCAGGCCGATGGCGGCGCGCAGATCGCCAAGCTGCAGCTGCTCGATCGGAATGCCATCAAGCAGAATCCGGCCTCCCTGCAGGCCATAAAGACGCAGCAGCAGCTTGACCAGGGTGCTTTTGCCCGAACCGGTCGAGCCGACGATGCCGATCGTGCTGCCCGCCGGAACCGTCAGATCAAAGTGACGCAGCAGTGGCTCGCGGCCCTGGTAGCCAAAGGTGACGTCGTCGAAACGGATCTCGCCCTTGACCATGCCAAGCGGCAACGGCGTCGAGCCGCCGGCGATGGCGATCGGGGTATCAAGCAGATCGAGCACCCGGTTGGCCGACGCCATGCCGCGCTCATAGTCATCGAGCGTGCGGCCCAGGGTGGTCAGGGGCCAGAGCAAGCGCTGGGTGATGTACACCAAAAACGAATAGGTGCCGACGGCGATGGTGCCGCGCCAGGCCTGCAACCCCCCGATCACCAGGATCGCCAGAAAGGCAAACAGAATCGCAAAACGGATCAACGGCACAAAGGCGGCCGACAGCCGTATCGCCCGGCGGTTGGCAACGCGGTAGGCCTGGCTCTGCTCGGCCAGGCGGGCCAACTCCCAGGTTTCGGCGGTGTAGCTCTTGATCGTGAGCATGCCGCCGAGATTGTTGGCCAGCCGGGCCGCCATGTCACCGGCTGTCTCACGCACCTGGCCATAGCGCGGCGCCAGGCGTTTTTGAAAGCGCAGCGATCCCCACAGGATCACCGGGATCGGCAGAAACGACACCCCCGCCACCGCCGGCGACAGCACGAGCATGGCGGCACCCACGGCCAGCACGGTGGTGATCAGCTGCAGGATTTCGTTGGCGCCGTGGTCGAGAAAGCGCTCAAGCTGGTTGACGTCGTCGTTCAGGATCGCCATCAAGCGGCCGCTGCTGCCAGCCTCAAAAAAGGCCATCTCCAGCTGTTGCAGATGGCCATAGGCCGCCAGGCGCAGCTCGTGCTGCACGGTCTGGGCCAGGTTGCGCCACAGCAGCCCGTAGAGATACTCGAACAGGGACTCGGCGCTCCAGATCACGAACGAGAGCACCGCCAGCACGCCGAGCTGACCCGGCACCGTTGTGATGCCGAAGCCCGTCAGCCAAGCGGTGTCCTGGCGGACGATCACATCGACCGCCAGACCGATCAGCACCGGCGGTGCCAGGTCGAACAGCTTGTTGAGCACCGAGCACAGCGCCGCCCACCACAGCTGCCGTCGGTGGGGATGCAGGGCCGCCAGCAGGCGCTGCAAGGGTGACTGCGTTGACGGCTGAGCAGGCATCACACGTGACTCACAAGAACGGATGTCGTGATCAACGGCCCACAAAAAACCCGGGCCGAGCTGATGCTGCAGGAGGTCTGCGGCAAGCTCGGAACCCGGGTTTCAAACGCTAAATCTCGTTCAGCTGGAG
>VGQR01000496.1 GCA_016882345.1 Cyanobacteria bacterium K_DeepCast_35m_m2_023 | reverse complement strand
ACTCGGCCCTCCAGGGGCGTACGCCCCTGGAGGCAGCTCAAGCAGCTGCAGCATGACCACCCACTCTCATTGCGCCTGGACCAATGAAGGGGGTCACGTCACGACAACAACACGGTCGGCCGGCTCATCGCGCAACCGCAATTGCCTCTGCCGGATCAGGTCAGCACGCTCAATCCAGCTGTTGAGCACGGCGTGATGAATGGCCACCAGGTCCCAGTGCCGTTGCTGCGCAGTGAGCTGAGCCCAGGACAAAAGATCGTCGAGCCGCCAAAAGCAGGCCCCCCAGCGACCTGCTCCAGATCAAAAAGCTGCAACGGCTCGCTGACACCGCAACACTGAAGGAGATCACCCATGGTCCCCCTTGGCAATGACAAACCAACCTTAATCACGCGATTCAGGCTGTCAGCTCACCGCGAACCATTCATCGCAACCAAGCAGTTAGCACTCGCAACTATTGAGTGCCAATGAAACGTGAATGAACCTAAGATTCAAGCCATCGCACGGGTTTTAGAACCCTGAGCTTGCTTGACTGCATCAGCCAGCTCGGCCAGCAGGTCAGTGGTGGTGGCCAGATCGATGCACGCATCCGTGATGCTTTGACCGTAGGTGAGCTGACTGAGATCGGTCGGGATCTTCTGACTGCCCGCCACCAGATGGCTCTCGAGCATCACCCCCATCAGCTGGCTGGCGCCAGCACGAACCTGGCCCGCCAGCTCATGCAGCACCTCACCCTGACGGCGGTAGTCCTTGTTGGAATTGCCATGGCTGCAATCCACCATCAAACGGCTGGGCACGCCGGCCTTGGACAAGGCTGCTGCGGCATTGGCAATGGCTTCGCTGTGGTAATTCGTGCCGCTCTTGCCGCCACGCAACACCAGATGGCCATCGGGGTTGCCAGTGGTGCTGACGATGGACGCAGAGCCCTCGTGGTTGATCCCGAGGAAGTGATGCGGACGAGCCGCCGCCTCCATGGCGTTGACCGCGGTGGTGACACTGCCATCGGTGCCATTTTTGAAACCGATCGGCATCGACAGGCCCGAGGCCATCTCGCGATGGGTTTGGCTTTCGGTGGTGCGGGCACCGATCGCAGTCCAGCTGATCAGATCGGCGATGTACTGGGGCACTACCGGATCGAGCAGCTCCGTCGCCGCCGGCAGGCCCATCTCGGCCAGGTGCAGCAACAGGCCGCGGGCAACCCGCAGGCCAGTGTTGATGTCGTAACTGCCATCGAGGTGGGGATCATTGATCAGCCCCTTCCAACCGACCGTGGTCCGCGGCTTCTCGAAGTAGACCCGCATCACCACCTCAAGCTGGTCCCGGTGCTGCTGGCGCAGGGCATGGATGGCCTCGGCGTACTCGCGTGCCGCGGTCGTGTCGTGCACCGAGCAGGGACCCACGATCACCAGCAGGCGCGAGTCGCGGCCGTGCAGGATTGCCTGAATCCGCTCACGCGCCTGTCGCACGGTGGCAGCACCGGCCTCGCCCAGGGGGAGATCGCGGTGCAGCAGCGCCGGAGGCACCAGCGGTCGCGTGTCCACGATGTGCAGATCAGAGGTGGGCAACATGACTGGAGCGGGTGCGCCCGGACACGACATCAAGCCACTCTAGAAGCGGAAGGCCTGGGCTCAACAACGATGAAATCAAAACAAGCGTGAGAGAATGCAGTCAGCACACAACAACTCACTCTCACAACAAGTCAATGCTTCCATTCAGACATGTGGGCCCAGCCAAGACCGAACAATGGGCAGGACTGATTGACGCCGTCTACGCCATTGCGATGACCGTGCTGGCATTGATACTTCCAGACATCCTCAGCGAATGCGTCAGGCTGCTTAAGCACACACTTTCCGCTCAATATGCGTGGATAGGTTTATACTTTATTGCCTTTTATTTTTTTGCCTTTCTCATTCTTTATGAGACCTGGTGCTTCCATCGCTGCCTGCCAACAGCACTGCCAAGCAACAACCGCAAACAGAGCATCTACACCAGCCTGCTCCTGGGAATCATCTGTCTTATGCCGCCTTTGGCCGCAGTCACATTCAAGGACATCGAGATGACTCAATTCTGGCAAAAACTCCCGGTTTCAGAAAGCATTTATTCACTTGGATTGCTGCTGTGGGCCATTTCATACTTGCTGATATATTTGATCGCCAAGGAGAGCAAAG
>VGQR01000495.1 GCA_016882345.1 Cyanobacteria bacterium K_DeepCast_35m_m2_023 | reverse complement strand
AGGTTGGTGTGATGGGCCTTGATCGCCCCAGGCACTTGCAACACGGCGATGGCCACCAGTGACAGGGTGCTGATGGTCGCCAGCACGGGGTAGGCATGGGCCCTGACCATCTCTCGCGGGGTGAGCGGTTGACCGCTGTGATCGCTCATGGCTTTGGATCCAGATTCACAGCCCCCAGCTTGGCCGCCTGAGCCCAGGCCGCACGCCTAGGGTGCACCCGTCGCTGGCAACACCGTGCCCCAGAGCGAGCTGCTGCGGTTTCTGGCCCATGTGCGGGCCGATCAGGCTCTGCAGCGACGCCTTGACGAGGCCCTCACCGCCGATGAGGTGTCGTTGCTGGCCCAGGAGCTGGGCTTCCGGGTGTCCGGCAGCGACATCCTGCGCTTCAACGGCCAGTCGGCATCTGGGATCCGCATCACTCGGATCGACCATCCGGGCGAATATCCCTGCCGCTACTACTGAGCCCTGCGGCGACTGGCGATGGCTCAGGCCCTGGTGCAGCTGACAGGTGAGCACGGGGATGCAGTTCACCCCGGCGTGATGCCGGAACCAGTGGCAGGTCATGCAGACCTTGCGGCTGCGGGTCTTGCGCAGCACGTCCTGCTCCAGGTACGGCCAGTCTTCTGGTGCGTCAAGCGACGACGACAACGGCGCCCCAGTGCGGCGAACAGCGCTCTCCATGGCCCAACCTCAATGCGTACGCCTGTACTAGCAGGGGTTGGGGCTGTTGTCAGCTGCCGGGCTTCTGGGTCTGGGTCCAGTGCTGGTGGAGCTTCACGCCAGCGTCGATCAGCGAGCCATCGATGCCTCCCAATCGAGCACCAAGCTCAACAGAAAGCCGATGGCCTGCAGATTCCCGGTCATGGCGCAGCGGCGTCACGGCGGTTCTGGTGCTTGAGGGAGTAGGCGTACTCATGCACGTCCGCTGGCTGCCTGGTTGAACTGGCTCAGCAGGGCCCCCATGGCCAGCAGGATCAGCAGCGCTTGACAAACCTCGTCCGGCCGCCGTATCAGCAGATCCAGCGAGAATCGCACCGGACAGAGACGGCGCATTTCCCGGATCTTGGCCAGGTGGCGCCCCTCAAAGGGCATCACCACCAGGATGTCGGTATCAGAATCCCAGCTCCCATCTCCACGGGCCAGAGACCCGTAGCCGAAGACTTCTCCGCAGGAGTACAGGATCACCTTCTCGGGGGCGTAACACTGCGCACAGCCTGATCAATGCGGGCAAACACACCACTGTCGACTGCGACAGGTTGTTGAGAGCTTCGCCAATGGTGATGAACTAACTCTCATCGGCTGCCCGGACCAAGCGGCTGTTGCGCTAGTCATCGAAACGGATGCCCTCGACCGCGGCGGCAATGGTGTCTGCATTCGACGACAGCCATGAGCAACACCCTGAAATCACGCCGCATCGACCAACTGCTTGGTGGCGTCGATGTCGCTCTGACCTGGGCGGTCATCGGGTCACAGCAGCGAACCAAACACATCGAGCCGTGAAACGTGGTGTTGGCTGCAGGCTCTAGTGATCACCGCGAGTTGGGGTTTGGTGAGTGGGAGCGCTCCAATGTCTTGATCGTGCTGGCTCATCACCCCAATCCCATCTGCTCGACCCTGCGAGCCACAGTCTCGCTCGCCTGGATCATGTTTTGTAGGCACCCCGGCCGCCCCGCAGACCACCTCCCATCCAGGAGCTGCTGGTCTGTGCTGCTGCAGGGTCTGCACCAGATCGACATGCAGGCGGGCACGAGCGTCGTGGCTGCCGGTGCTGGGGTTGGCGGTTGAGCGATGATCCATGGACATCCAGTCCCGGATCACCATCAACCCTGGCGGGCGCTGTAAGCCTCCAGGTGGAGTCCGGCCACATGGGCAAAGGCCATTGCGGAGGAGCTTGGCGCGCATGGCCTACCTCAGCGGATGGTTGATAGCGAGTCTGGACCGTATTCGCCGCGCTTTGAACCTTGTCGGGCCTGTGGCCGCAAACAAAGAACCCAAGGCCAGGCCTGCGTTTTTGGGATGGAGTCAATCGGACTCGAACCTCTGACCACTTGCTTGCCGCCGGTCCACTGGCCCACCGGCCGCATCCCTGTGCCGGTCTCAGGGGCGCCGCGGCACCACTTGCAGGCCGATCGGCGCCAGGGCGATCAGGGCCAGCTTGATGTGTTGG
>VGQR01000494.1 GCA_016882345.1 Cyanobacteria bacterium K_DeepCast_35m_m2_023 | reverse complement strand
CTGCAGCAATCGCCAGGCTCGCTGTTCAGCCCAACGACCATGCACGGCTGGATGAACGATCGCCAAGGCGTGTTGGGCACAGATCGCTGCCTAGGGTTCCCACAGCTGTGAAGGGCCCATGCCACTTAAGAAACTGGGAGCACTGCTCGCCGCTGTCCTGCTGGCAAGCGGGCTGATCTGGCCACCGTCAGCCCAGGCCGCCATGGATGTGGCCAAACAGGTGCTGATCGGTGCCGACTACAGCCACCAGGATTTGCGCAGGGCAACCTTCAATCTCTCGAACCTGCGCGACGCCGACTTCAGCGGCTCCGATTTGCAAGGAGCCAGCCTGTTCGGTGCCAAGTTGCAGGACGCCAATCTCAGCAACACCAATCTGCGCGAAGCCACCCTCGATTCAGCGGTATTGGACGGAACCGATCTGCGCAACGCGGTCTTGGAAGACGCGTTTGCGTTCAACACCAAATTCACCAATGTGGCGATTGAGGGTGCCGACTTCACCAATGTGCCCCTGCGTGGAGACGCACTCAAAACCCTGTGTGCGGCGGCAACCGGCAGCAATCCGGTGACCGGCCGCGCCACCCGCGACACCCTCGAGTGCCGCTGATATGGCCCTGAACCAACACACTCGACGTTTGCTCCAAGACTTGGGACGTCGCCTGCCGCAGCCCTTGCCGCAGCCGTCACCGTCCCAGCAGCAACCCGCAGCTGGGGGCAGCAAACAACATCGCATCGAAACGGAAACCGATCCTGAGATCCTGTTTCGTGAGTTGATGCGGGCCAGCCCAGACGGCAGCGTGCCGCCGCACTTAATGGAGCGGTTGCGCCATGCGGAGCAACAACGCCTCAACCGCCAGCGCCCCGCTGAAGCGACCCCGGCCCAAGGGTCGACCAAGGGACGCGCCAGCCGCAGCAGCGACCAGGCAAACCGGTTGCAGCGCAAGAAAGCGGACACCCAGGACCCCCTGCATGTGGAGTTCGAGCAGATGCTGCTCGAAGACGATGACGGCTGAGTCGCCGCGACACTGGATCTGCCAATCCGTAGGCTGGGCTTTGGCCTGGCCTCAGATCAAGTTGCTATGACCCTTCGCATCGGTATCAACGGTTTCGGCCGCATCGGTCGTCTCGCCTTTCGCCGGGCCATGAGCCTGGGCGATGTGCAGGTGGTGGGCATCAACGACCTGATCGATGTTGAATACCTGGCCTACATGCTGCGGTATGACTCGACCCATGGCCGCTTCGACGGCCAGGTGACGGTTGAGAACGGTCAGCTGGTGGTCAACGGCCAGCCCATTCGCATCACGGCCGAGCGGGATCCCGCCAACCTGGCCTGGGGCGACGTCGGTGCTGACTATGTGCTCGAGAGCACCGGGTTTTTCCTGACCAATGCAGCATCGCGCGCTCACCTGCAGGCAGGGGCACGGCGGGTCGTGATGAGCGCCCCCTCCAAAGACGACACCCCGATGTTCGTGATGGGCGTCAACCACGCCAGCTACGCCGGTCAGGAGATCGTCTCAAACGCCAGCTGCACCACCAATTGCCTGGCGCCGCTTGCCAAGGTGATTCACGACAACTTCGGCATCGTCAATGGCCTGATGACGACCGTGCACGCCACAACCGCCACCCAGAAAACCGTCGATGGCCCCTCGGTGAAGGACTGGCGCGGAGGGCGCGGGGCGGCTCAAAACATCATTCCCAGTGCAACCGGTGCCGCCAAAGCGGTCGGTCGCGTCATCCCCGAGCTCAATGGCAAGCTCACCGGCATGGCTTTTCGGGTGCCGACCCCTGACGTCTCGGTCGTCGACCTGACTGTGAACCTGGCGCGCGGGGCCAGCTATGAACAGATCAAGGCGGCGGTCAGGGCGGCCTCAGAGGGAGCGATGGCAGGCATTCTTGGCTATATCGAAGACGAGGTGGTTTCGACCGACTTCCTCGGCGAAAGCTGCACCTCAGTCTTTGATGCCAAGGCTGGAATCGCTCTCAGCGACACCTTTGTCAAACTGGTGTCCTGGTACGACAACGAGTGGGGTTACTCGTGCAAGTGCATTGATTTGATGCGCCACATGAATCAAGCCAGCCCACTCTGACGTCTGGGCCAATTGGGGCAGGCCGGCTAAGGTGAGTCGGTCTGCCCTGGAGAGGCTCAGTCGCCATGGTTCCCCAGGATCTGGTGGT
>VGQR01000493.1 GCA_016882345.1 Cyanobacteria bacterium K_DeepCast_35m_m2_023 | reverse complement strand
TGGAGCTGGGCGCGGGGCAGTCGGTTGGGGAAATGGGTGTGATCACCGCGAAACCACGCAATGCCACGGTGCGTGCCGGTGACGCCGGAGCTGAGCTGTTGATCCTGCCGGCCGCTGCCTTTGAGGCTCTGCTGCAGCGCTCGACCCGATTCAGTCGAGGGCTGTTGGTGCAGCTGGCAGAGCGGCTGGCCCGCGCCTGAACCCTGCGGTCACCACAAGGTCTGCATGTGGGGGTAATCCCTGATTTTGGCGTCTGCTGTCATCAGCGGAACCCCAAGGGCCCTGGCCTGGGCCACCAGAAAGCGATCGGCCGGGTCGGGGTGCAAGGGCTCCGGCAGGCGGGTGGCGGCGACCGCGACGTCCGGCTCGAGCGGCAGCAACGCGACCGCAGGGATGCTCTGCACCAAGGCCAGCCAGCGCTCGCAGTCCATGCCCAGGGCCAGCCGCCCGCGGCTGACCAGCATCGCCACCTCCCAGCAGCTGATCGCCGACACCAGCAGCTGTTTCTCCCGGCCTGTGCTGGCCTGATCGATCGCGGCGATCGCGGCTGCCGACAGCCGCTCACGGTCGCCATTGACCCACCAGATCAGCACATGGGTGTCGAGCAGGATCACGCCAGGGCGTCCCAGTCGCCTTCGGCCACCGGCGCGAAGGGCTCGTAGTAGCTCAGCACGGTCCCCCTCAGCGCCTGCAGTGGATCTGGCTGCTCGGACGGAGATGGGCGGTAGGGCCGTACCTCCAGGGCGGGCCGGCCGTGATCGGTGATCACTATAGGCTCACCGGTGGCCTCGATCTGGCGAAACAGGGCCAGGGCGCGGGCCTTGAACTGCGATTTGGAGACCTGGGGGGAAGGCACCTTTGCGCCTGCATTGACTATGGTCATAAAACTCTAGTCATCATTGTCAGGCTGTGCCTTACTCTTGGCGAGAGGCCTATCTCAGAGGCGCTTAGGCCGGTGATCACGGCAACGCCAATCTTGCCAAGCGGCGGCCCAGCCGCACACGATGACGGCACACCAAACACGAACCCATGGCCGCCGAACGCACCTTCATCGCCATCAAGCCCGACGGTGTTCAGCGCGGTCTGGTGGGCGAGATCCTGGGTCGCTTCGAGCGCAAGGGTTTCAAGCTGGTGGGCCTCAAGCAGCTCACCCCCAGCCGTGAGCTGGCCGAGAGCCACTACGGCGTGCACCGCGAGCGTCCCTTCTTTGCCGGTCTGGTCGAGTTCATCACCAGCGGCCCTGTGGTGGCCATGGTGTGGGAAGGCGACGGCGTGATCGCCAGCGCCCGCAAGCTGATCGGTGCCACCAAGCCGCTTGAGGCCGAGCCCGGCACGATTCGCGGTGACCTGGCCGTCAACATCGGCCGCAATGTGATCCACGGCTCCGACGCCGCTGAAACCGCGACCTTTGAGATCGGCCTCTGGTTCCAGCCCTCCGAGCTCAGCGACTGGACCCCTGCCGATCAGGTCTGGCGCGTCGAGGGCTGAGGCCCAGGCCGCGATGGCTGTTCAACCAACGTGGTGGTCTTCGCCGAAGGCCACCACGTTGTAATTGTTTAGTTGTTTGTATCAATAATCGCTTGCTGATTCAGGGCATTGCCAAGCCCGCCTGTCCGGCTTGTCCCCATGTTGCGTTGCTGGCGCGGTGGTTCAGGTTGGGGATCGAAGCCGCCGGCGGCATTTGACAGCTGCTCCAGGCTCAGCTCTTCGTCGCAATGCTCAGGGTTCGACGGGCTTGGGTCGCTAAAGGCTTGGGATGTCATGGTGATTGTGATTCAAGAAGTGGATGAACGGTGGGGCCGGCATCGCCTCCCTCCCCATCGGTGTCGAGGTGACTACCCTGGCGACCGTTTCGCTGGCGGGAGCCTCCCTTGGTCGAGCCGTAGCGGCCATTGCCGCCATGGATGCTGCTGGCGTCCTGGTCGTTGAGCTCGTGATCCTCGAGTTCGTCGTTGCCGGCTGCTGGCTCGAGATCAGAGGACCCGCTGGCCTTGGCCTTCTCCTCTGCGGAAGACATGGCTGCTGAAGACATGGCAATGATGGAGCATCTGATTAGTTTCAGGGCACCTCGAATAATCGGAATTTGCCGGCAATCAGAGGACATTAAAAATGCCGCTCGAAAAGCGGTGAATGGTGCACAGATGCACCCTATTTCATTTGATTGGCAGGATAATTG
>VGQR01000492.1 GCA_016882345.1 Cyanobacteria bacterium K_DeepCast_35m_m2_023 | reverse complement strand
TGCAGGGCTTTCTCGGCCTTGGCGATGTGCCCCGGGTACCACTGGATCGCCGGAGCGCTGGACCGCAATGGGCTGATGCCCTCCATTCAAGGCACCACCAACACCGGGCAGGGCGCCAGCTGGATCACCCGGGCCGCCGTGCTGTGCTGGTCGCTCTCGAGGGTGATGCCGCGGGTGCCCATGACGATCACGTCGGCGTTGATCTCGTCGGCCACATCGCCGATCACAAAAGCGGCCTTGCCCTCACGCTCGATCACCTCACAGCGGATGCCGGCCTGCTCGAAGCTGCTGCGCGCCTGGTTGAGCAGCTGCTCGATGGCACTGGCGTCATCGCCCTCTTCCACGACCGACAGCAGCACCAGGTGGCTGCTGTGCTGCTGGGCCAACTGCAGGGCGACAGCAGCGGTCTCGCGAGCCTGGCGGCTTTGGTCAAGCGGGAACAGAACGGTCTCGAACATCGATCGCAAACGCGGTGCATCCGGAGGGCGTTGCGAGAAGCCCCCCGGTTCAACCAGATGAACTGGACCCAGTCTGGGCCTGCCTCGGCCAGCCCGCCAGGGGCAGGCTGGGACGGGTATCCGCAGGCGGGGAGCTAACCTCCCCCCGCTCGTAGTACTCCCTACACCATGGCGAAGCGATCCCTGGCCAGCCTCAGCGCTGATGACGTGCGCGGCAAGCGCGTGCTGGTGAGGGTCGATTTCAACGTACCGCTCAACGACGCCGGCGCCATCACCGATGACACCCGCATCCGCGCCGCGCTGCCGACGATCAACGACCTGACCGGCAAGGGCGCCAAGGTGATCCTGTCGGCCCACTTCGGCCGTCCCAAGGGCCAGGTCAACGACTCGATGCGCCTGACCCCCGTGGCCGCCCGCCTGAGCGAGCTGCTGGGCAAAGCCGTCACCAAGACGGACAGCTGCATCGGTCCCGACGCCGAAGCCAAGGTGGCTGCCATGGCCGAAGGCGACGTGGTGCTGCTCGAGAACGTGCGCTTCTTCGCTGAAGAAGAGAAGAACGAGCCCGGCTTCGCCGCCGAGCTGGCCAAGCTGGCCGACGTGTATGTCAACGACGCCTTCGGCGCCGCCCACCGCGCCCACGCCTCGACCGAAGGCGTGACCAAGCACCTGCGCCCCAGCGTCGCCGGCTACCTAATGGAGAAGGAGCTGCAGTACCTGCAGGGCGCCATCGACGAGCCCGAGCGCCCCCTGGCCGCCATCGTCGGTGGCTCCAAGGTGAGCTCCAAGATCGGCGTGCTCGAGGCCTTGCTCGACAAGTGCGACAAGATCCTGGTCGGCGGCGGCATGATCTTCACCTTCTACAAAGCCCGCGGCCTGGCGGTCGGCAAGAGCCTGGTGGAAGAAGACAAGCTGGAGCTGGCCAAGGAGCTCGAAGCCAAAGCCGCTGCCAAGGGCGTGCAATTCCTGCTGCCCACCGATGTGGTGCTGGCCGACAACTTCGCCCCCGACGCCAACAGCCAGATCGCCAAGGTGGAGGCGATCCCCGACGGCTGGATGGGCCTCGACATCGGCCCCGACTCGGTCAAGGTGTTCCAGGACGCCCTGGCCGACTGCCAGACCGTGATCTGGAACGGCCCCATGGGCGTGTTCGAGTTCGACGCCTTCGCCGCCGGCACCAACGCCATCGCCACCACCCTGGCCGACCTGAGCGGCAAGGGCTGCTGCACAATCATCGGCGGTGGTGACTCGGTGGCCGCCGTCGAGAAGGCCGGCCTGGCCGACAAGATGTCCCACATCTCCACCGGCGGCGGCGCCAGCCTCGAGCTGCTCGAAGGCAAGGTGCTGCCCGGCGTGGCCGCCCTCGACGAGGCCTGATCTCAGGCCACCACGCGGATCCCTGGGCCATAGCGGCTCAGGGATCCATCGGCCGTGAGCAACGGCACTCCCTCGGTTTGTGAGACCGCCACCAGCAGGCGATCAAACGGGTCCCTGTGGAACCAGGGCAGCTCTTGCACCGCGATCACCTGCTCCGCCGTGATCGGCAGCTCACTGAAGCCATTGGCCCGCAGCACAGCAGCAGCTGGGTATCGAGCAGCCAGGGCTCCTGCCCTGCCATCAGCGCTCAAACATGGCCGCGATCTCAGCCTCAAAATCAGCTTTGAGGGCAGCGGTCACGACGGCCTGACCATGCAGAAAGCCGGCCTGGCGGGGGCGACGCTGGT
>VGQR01000491.1 GCA_016882345.1 Cyanobacteria bacterium K_DeepCast_35m_m2_023 | reverse complement strand
AATCTCGATGTGATCCGCTGCTCCGATTGGATCATCGATCTCGGTCCTGATGGCGGCGACAAGGGCGGCGAGATCGTGGCCTGTGGAACGCCAGAAGAGGTGGCGGAGCATCCCACGTCTCACACGGGTCGCTATCTCAAGCAGGTGCTGGAGCAGCATCCGCCTGAGCCAGTTGCCGCCTGATCACACCAGCAGTGGGACCAGCTCCACAACGCTTTCGCTTCCTCTGATGCCCAGACTCTGGGAGCTGCTGGTTTCAGAACCCAGCTCTTGGCTGTTCAGCCGTTGGCTGCGTCCATCGTTCAGCACAGCAGCGATGACCGAACACTGACCCTCGCGCAGATCAATCAACTCATCGCTGCGCTGCTCAAAGCGCACACAGATCTGACCAAGATCTCCCCGCTGGCAGCGCCGGATCTGATCCACTGGTAACCGGCTCAGAATCCCCTGGCGACTCGCTAGCAGTACAGACGTGCCTGAGGCAGCGGCGGCGGCTCCGATCACGGTTTCCCCGGGAAGTAGTCGCAACAACACGGGCCCCTGAGCGTTGCGGCCCATCACCGGGAGGTTTTCCTCATTCACGCTCAGCCGCAGCAGGCGACCGGTGGAGCTGCCCACCACCAGATCGTCGCCTTCGTTGCACAGCACCACCCGTTGGAGTGTGACCCCCTCCTTCAGCTTCAACACCGAGGCGGCTCGGCCAGAGAGGTCTTGAAACTCCTCGATCGGTAGGCGTTTGAAGCGCCCATCACTACTCAACAGGCCAATGCTGCGCCCAGCGCCCTCCTTGGGCAGGGGCAGCAGTTGCACCACTTGCTCGCCATTCATCCCTTCCGGCAGGAACTTCTCCAGGGTGCCCGGTTGCTGCCCGGCGAATTCCCAGCGCAGTAACGCCACCCGGCCGGCATCGGTGAAGGCGAGAAGAGCGGGCTTCTCGCTAATGGGCAGGATCAGCCGCGCTGGTGAGGGGTTGTCGCCCAGGGGAGCGGGTTCATCCAGGTGCAGCCGGCCCAGCAGCTGCGGACCCACTACCTTCACCTGGCCATCGGCCTGAATCACCAGGCGTCCGTCGCTCGGGAGGCCCTCCCAGGCCCGTTGCCGCAGCAGTTCGGTGTTGGGACGCTGGGCGGCGGTGCGTTGGGCCACCAGTTCGTCACCTCCCTCGATGAGCCGGGTGCGGCGTGGAGTGGCGAAGCGTTTTTTCAGCGCCTTGAACTCGGCCACCATCGCGTCGAGCAGGGCAGGCCGTTCATCCAGCAGGTGGCGCAGCCGGGAGCGCTCCTGGCGAAGGTCGTCGGCTTCCTTGCGCAGGCTTTCCTGCTCCAGACCCGTGAGCCGTCTGAGCGGCATCGCCAACACCGCATCGGCTTGGCGCTCATTGATGTCGAGGTGCACCTGCAGGCTCGCCTTGGCGCTGGAGGCATCAGGGGCGGCGGTGATCATCGCGATCACCTGTTGCAGGCTGTTCAGGGCCGTGATCAGGCCTTCCACCACCTCGAGGCGATCTTCCGCTCGCTTGAGGGCATGGCGGGTGCGCCGGATCAGGGTGAGTTCGCGGTAGTCGAGGAATTCCTGCAGCAGCTGGCGCAGTCCCAGCTGGATCGGTTTGCCGTTGACCAGGGCCAGGAGGATCGCCCCGTAGTTGCTCTGCAGGGCCGTGCGCCGTTGCAGATCGGCGAGCACCTTCTCGGGGTTGGCATCGCGGCGCAGTTCCACCACCACGCGCATGCCTTCGCGATCGGATTCGTCGCGAATGTCGGCGATCCCGTTGATCTTCCCCTCGTTGACCTGTTCGGCCAACTTCTCGATCCAGCCCGCTTTGCTCAGCTGATAGGGCAGCTCGGTGATCACCACGGCGCCGCGCTTGTGGCGCCCTTTGCCGGGCTGCACTTCTTCGATGTGAGCCACGCCCCGCATCGGGATGCTGCCGCGCCCGTAGAGGTAGGTGTCGCGCACGCCGCTGCCGGTGAGCACTTCCCCGCCGGTGGGGAAGTCGGGCCCGGGCACCAGTTCCAGCAGCTTCTCGTCGCTGAGATCCGGTTTGCGCACCAGGGCCACCAGCGCATCCACCACTTCCCCCAGGTTGTGGGGCGGGATGTTGGTGGCCATGCCTACGGCGATCCCGGTGCAGCCGTTGAGGATCAGGAAGGGGAGCTGTGCCGGAAGCACGGTCGGCTCCT
>VGQR01000490.1 GCA_016882345.1 Cyanobacteria bacterium K_DeepCast_35m_m2_023 | reverse complement strand
GGCAATGTTTATGGGGTTTTATGGGATATTAATGCGCGTTCACTCCAGTTCGAATCTGGGTGCCGCCTCTCGAGTTGCAGAACCAAGCGGGTTGAACCCGGTCCGGCCGGGTGTGCGCTGGATTCCCATCTGACCGTCATGGTGTCTCAGTGAATGGGTTGCTGCGGCCATCAAACGGGTGGCGACCTGCGCGGCTGCGCACTACTGCAGGCTCAGCGATCCCGTCCTGAGGTCGCGCCGATCCCACCGCTGCGCAGGGTGGCCATGGCTCGCCAGCGATGTCCCGTGCCCGTCATGGCTTCGCAGCTGAGTCGGGGCGGTTCGAGACGGCAACGCCCCTGGGCCAGGTGCACTTTGGGAAGCTGTTCGGCCAGGCCGCGGCTGTCGAAACGCAGGGTGGTGACCCCTTGCAACGTCAGGTGGATCGGCCAGGTGGGGGTGCAGCTCCCCTGGCTGCAGACCATCGGTGTGTCTTGTTTGTGCAACAGTCCGACAAAGCTCAGTTCTTCACTGGCCAAACGACTGCTGCCTGCGGCGTTGATGAAGCGGACCCGCAACAGGCCCTCAATGCTCTGATCGAGTCGCATGGCCAGGCAGGTGCTGTTCACAACAGACTGTCGATCGTCGCTTGACCAGGACAACTGACAGTGCTGCAGGGACGTGTCCCAGCGGCCAAACCCATCACCCCAGGCAGCCTCCAGGGTCAGCGAGGCCAGAGCCACCGCCAGGCCAGGGAGCACAAGCCTTGCGGTCATCACGGTTCAGTAACCCGAATCGGCGACGCAGGCACCGATGCAGCTGATCCCGTTGCTGGCGGTGCGGCCGCAGTGATTGCAAAGCACTGGTTCTGGGGGGTGCGCACGCTCCACGAGGTCACAGCCTGGTGATGGCGTGGCATCGTCCAGCGCCGGGGGGCTGGGATGGGCGCTGGTGTCGCGCATCATGGCCAAAGCACAGCTGGCGGGTCGTGACACATATCACCTTGGCGCAGCCGGGGCCTGCAGCGTCGATCGGCGTCGGCACCTGGGCCTGGGGCAACCAGTTGCTCTGGGGGTACGACCCCGCCCAGGACCAGCAGCTGCAGGCCACCTTTGCGCGCGCTGTTGAGTTGGGCCTCAACTTCTTTGACACGGCTGATTCCTATGGAACGGGCCGCCTGCAGGGGCGCAGCGAGGAGCTGCTGGGGCGCTTTGCCGCCGCTCTGCCGCCTGCAACCCGCCAGCGCCTGTGTCTGGCGACCAAGCTGGCCCCGTTTCCCTGGCGGTTGGGCCGGCGGGGCTATGAGCGCGCCTTCGCCGCATCCCGCCAGCGCCTGGGTGGTGAGGTCGATCGTGTTCAGCTGCACTGGAGCACGGCTCGCTACGCCCCCTGGCAAGAGGGACCTCTGCTCGAGGGGTTGGCCGATCTTGTGCTGCGGGGCGATGCCGCTTCGCTGGGGCTCTCCAACATGGGCCCCCGCCGCCTGCGCACGGTTCATGCGCAGCTGCGGCAGCGGGGGGTGGCGATTGCCAGCCTGCAGGTGCAACTGTCGCTGCTGGCTCCCGAGGCGATCGCACCCGGTGGCGTGGCTGAAGTTTGCCGCGAGTTGGGGATTGCGCTGATCGCCTACAGCCCTTTGGCCTTAGGGCTGTTGGCACGTCGGCCGGGAGGCGCTCTGGACGCGGGGACCGGCCCCGCACCGGTCGGTCCCCGGCGCCTGTTGTTTGCCCGGTTGTTGCCCCAGATTCAACCGTTGCTGGCGCTGTTGGCCGAGATCGCCGACCAGCGTCAGGCCTCGCCGGCACACGTGGCCCTCAACTGGTGTCGCAGCCATGGGGCCATGCCGATCGTGGGGCTGCGCAGTGTTGCCCAGGCTGAGCAGGCCGCAGCGGCGCTGCAGTGGAGCCTGGCTACCCCTGAGCGTCAGGCGCTGGACGCGGCAACTGCCGAGCTCAAGGCCCGCATGCCCGGCAACCCGTTTGTGAGTCGTTGAGCGCGGGTTGCGCTCCTGGCCTGGTTCAACCGACCTGCTGGATCTCGGGGTCAGGGGTCAGGACCACCGGCAGGGGGTCCTGGCGTTCGCTGCCCTCGCTGCGGCGCACAATCGGCACCACGCGACGGTTGTGGCTGTCGCTGTCGGCTTCAGCAGCCGCTTCCGGTCCACAGGCCTCCAGGGCTTCCTGAAGCAGCGAATCAAAGGTGG
>VGQR01000489.1 GCA_016882345.1 Cyanobacteria bacterium K_DeepCast_35m_m2_023 | reverse complement strand
TCGGGTTGATCAGATCAACCCAGAGCGCCTGGGCCCTTGTTCCGTCGCGCGGCTGCTGTGGCTCGATGGTGATGGTGTCTTCCCCGGGGCCAACCTTGACGCTGATGCGTGCCGGGATCGACTCCAAACAGCGACTGCGCGCCGGCCGGTGGTTGCTGCGATCGCTCAGATAACAGAGCTGCAGCAGCCGTTGGAAGGCGTCAACGTCGAGATCGGCGGCAAACACCAGTTGGAGAACCTCTCCTTGGGGCAAGTCCGCCGAGGCGGTAGAAGGCAGGACGAAGGCATAACGTCCAGGCAGTCCCGCCTGCAAATTGCTGCTGAGCAGCTCCAGCTCAGCCGCTGCTGGCTGCTGAGCATGGACTTCGCCCGTCCCCAGCAGCAGTGCCCCAAGCAACCCGAGCGCCGCGCCACTGTGCCAGAGGTCTTGCCGACACGCCCAAAACCTACTCTGAACGTTTCCCATCCGATTCAGAAGCGAAAAGTGGCCTTGAGCACAATGCCCAACACCCCCAGTGTGGCGCCATTGCTGGTGGGCAATGCGGCATCGTTCCAAGAGGTGCCGGCCTGGGTGAGCTGGCCGCGTGGCCGCGGCAGCCAGAAGATGGCCGGGGTCAGCGCCAGCGCATCGGTGACCTGAATCTTGTACCAGGCTTCAAACAGCCAACTGGAATCAAAGGCCCCGCTCTGGGCGTTGTTGTTGGTGAAGCTGGTCAGGAACTTGGGCTGGCCCACAGCCAGACCCAGATTGTTGCCGGCATCGAACACATCCATCCACTCCAATCCCAGCATCCACGACTGTGACTGCGCGGCCAGCAGCGGACTGGCGGCATTGGGACCTGAAACGTTGTAGACGTTCTGATTGAAACCCCAACCCAATGAGATCGCCGGCAGCCAATCGGCCTTGGTGGTCGGATCCCAATAGCCGCTGAGGCCGAAGGCATTCACCGAACCATTGAGGCCCGTCCGCCAGGCAGGCCAGGTCTGAGCAGCAAGAGGGGTGATGATCTCATCCTGGCGCGCACCGGCCTGGTTGTAGGTGTACACGCCGGCCACGCTCCAGTTGCGCCCCACATAGCCGAGCTGCAGGGTGGCCGATCCCTGGCTGGCATCGCTCAACAGACCACCGGTGCTGGGATCACCATCGTTGGCTCTGGCGGCGGCGTAGACCGCACTGATCACCCAGTACTGCCGCTTGCGGCCCGGCTGACGCCAGTTGAAGCCCAGACCAGCGCCCTTCACATCGCTGTAGGCACCCACAGCACCGGCATAATCAAAGGCACTGAGAATTCGTTCACTGCTGCCGTAGAGGGAAGGCCACAGGCCAAGCATGTCTTTCTGGGTGAGCCGTGGGCCTACGGTCAGCGTGAATCCAGAACCCAACGGGGTGCGGTAGTAGAGCTTGTCAAGCGACAGGATGTTGTTGCGGCAATTGCCCTGAAGCTGGTCACGCACCGAACAGAACGGTGAAACAGCATCCAGGCGCACCATCGGGGTAACCAGATTGCCGCGCAAACCTGAGAAGGCTCCATCACCAGCCCGCAGGCGGGTGCGCAGCAGGTCCTTGCCTCTGAAGGAGGTGTCGAGATTGAGCTGAATGTCGTAGGTGAGGGTGATCGCATCCTGCAGGGGCAGCGGCTGGGCCTGGCCGCCGGGGCGGTAGGTGTTGCCCGGGCCGATCTGATTGCCGGAATAGCTAAGACCCCCGAGATACCAACGCGACAGGCCCCGCAGGCGCGTGGTCGGCGCAAAGCGCGTAGCTTCCAGTTGGCCCAAGGCGTTCTCCAAGGACCCCAGGCGCCCCTTGAGGATGTCCAGTTCGAAAGCCAGCTCGTCCACCAGGCGCCGTTGCAGATCGGTGGCCGGTCCCGCCGTGCGATCCAGGCAGGACTTCAGGGCCGCCGCTACCGCAAAGCGTGTGGCGGCGGCATCGTGCTCCTGGCCAGGTGGCAGTCCTGCCGTAGCGCTGAAGCACCCCTGCTGATCGAGCAGCTGGCGAGCCATGACCGCAAGCGAGGTCGCCGGCAGGGCAGCAGCCGGGTCATCAGCAACGGCCGGAGCCGGCATCGGCCAAGCTGGTTGCACCCATAAACCGGCCGTTATCCAGGGCAAAGCCAGCAAGATTCGGCAGACCTGCGGCAAGCCAGCTCCTCACAAAAACAGCTGAACTAAACCACACGTCCCTGAAAATTGCTGGC
>VGQR01000488.1 GCA_016882345.1 Cyanobacteria bacterium K_DeepCast_35m_m2_023 | reverse complement strand
TGGTTGACGGAAGGGCCCCCCGTGCGGTGAGAATGCTGGGGTCGTGGTTGCGACACCTGCGCTTGTAGCTCAGCGGATTAGAGCATCTGACTACGGATCAGAGGGTCGGGAGTTCGAATCTCTCCAGGCGCGCTTCAATCTCCCAGCCGTCCTTCGGGGCGGTTTTTTGTTTTGTCGACCTTTCCCGCGGTCGGCTCCGTCCTTCCGCCTGGGCGACACGGGGATGATGCTGTGCCGGTTCTGCTGCGGTTTCTTACGATCGGGTTCTCAACCCTTCCCGATCTGCCATGGCGGAATTCACCGGCGCAGCCATCAACCAGACCCTGGCGGCCGGTGATCCCGCGATCGCGGCCCTGATCGGCAAGGAGCTGGAGCGCCAGCAGACCCACCTGGAGCTGATCGCGTCGGAGAACTTCGCCTCCCGCGCCGTGATGGAGGCCCAGGGCTCGGTGCTCACCAACAAGTACGCCGAGGGTCTGCCCGCCAAGCGCTACTACGGCGGCTGCGAGCACGTGGATGCGATCGAGGAGCTGGCGATCGGGCGCGCCAAGGAGCTCTTTGGGGCCGCCTGGGCCAACGTGCAGCCCCACAGCGGCGCCCAGGCCAACTTCGCCGTGTTTCTGGCGCTGCTGCAGCCCGGCGACACGATCCTGGGCATGGATCTGAGCCATGGCGGCCACCTCACCCATGGCTCGCCGGTGAACGTGAGCGGCAAGTGGTTCAAGGCCGTGCACTACGGGGTCGATCCCGAGACCCAGCAGCTCAACTTCGACATGATCCGCCAGCTGGCCCTGGAGCACAGGCCCAAACTGATCGTGTGCGGCTATTCCGCCTACCCGCGCACCATCGATTTCCAGGCCTTCCGCGCCATCGCCGATGAGGTGGGTGCTTACCTGCTAGCCGACATGGCCCATATCGCCGGCCTGGTGGCCGCCGGTGTGCACCCCAATCCCGTGCCCGTCTGCGATGTGGTGACCACCACCACCCACAAGACCCTGCGCGGCCCCCGCGGTGGTCTGATCCTCTGCCGCGACGCCGAATTCGCCAAGCAGTTCGACAAAGCCGTGTTCCCCGGCAGCCAGGGCGGTCCGCTCGAGCATGTGATCGCCGCCAAGGCCGTGGCCTTCGGCGAGGCCCTGCAGCCCAGCTTCCGCAGCTACAGCCAGCAGGTGGTGGCCAACGCCCAGGCTCTGGCCGAGCGCATCCAGGAGCGTGGCATCGCCGTGGTGAGCGGCGGTACCGACAACCACCTGGTGCTGCTCGATCTGCGCAGCATCAACATGACCGGCAAGGAGGCCGACCTGCTGGTGAGTGATGTGCACATCACGGCCAACAAGAACACCGTGCCCTTCGATCCCCAGTCGCCGTTCGTGACCAGCGGCCTGCGCCTGGGCACCGCCGCCTGCACGACCCGTGGCTTCGATCAGGCCGCCTTCCGCGAGGTGGCCGATGTGATCGCCGATCGGCTGCTCAATCCCGAAGATGCCGCGATCGAGCAGCGCTGCCGGGAGCGGGTGGCGGCCCTGTGTGAACGCTTCCCGCTGTATGCCCAGACCCGTGAACTGCAGCACGCCTGATCGCTCCAACCGTCCGTAAGGTGGCGCCCAAAGGACGTCATCGCGGCGTTCGCACCGGTCCGTCGCTGTGACCCTCGCCTACAGCCCCAACGCGGCCGCGCTGCTCACCTTTGCGGTGGCAGCGATGCTCACGGCGCTGGTCGTGCCGGTGGTGCGCCGTCTTGGTCTGCGCTGGGGGTTGACCGACACGCCGGATGCCCGCAAGCAGCACACCAGGCCGATGGTGCGTCTGGGCGGGATCGGCATCGTGCTGGGCTTCAGCCTGGCCCTCACGCTCACCTGGCTGCTGGGAAGCTTCGCCGAACTGGAGCCCAGCAAGGACCAGTTGATCTGGACCACCCTGGCGGGCTGTCTCTGCTTCTTTGCGATCGGGCTGGCGGACGACCTGTTCGCCCTGCCGCCCTGGCCGCGGCTGGTGCTGCAGTTCGGAGTGGCCATGGCGGCCTGGGCGGAGGGCGTGCGCATCGGCAGCATCGAACTGCCCTTCGGCTGGGCGGATCAGGCCCCGGCCCTGCTGCAGCTGCCTGACTGGCTCAGCCTGCTGGCCACCCTGATCTGGCTGGTGGGCATCACCAACGCGATCAACTGGCTGGATGGACTCGATGGCCTGGCCGCCGGGGTGAGCGGCA
>VGQR01000487.1 GCA_016882345.1 Cyanobacteria bacterium K_DeepCast_35m_m2_023 | reverse complement strand
AGGGATCCACCGTGCCCGATCGCAGGGTAGTAAGTGCCAGCGGCTAGCCCCGAGTAAGCAACACCTTGACTGACTCCGTTCTTGTAGAACGTCAAGGAGCCGTTATCTGCGTCAAAGGCTACTCCTATGGTGTCACCAGCCGTGTATGACGCGCCATACGAAACCTGCGAAACATTGTTCTTAGTTCCATTGGCGGCGTAATAAGACCAGCCAAAAGCGTTGTAACCGGGATAAAAACTAAGCTCCCCAGGGTCTGACTTGCTTGAGATACCGATCGTTACGGCGGTGAGGTTGCCCGTAACGCTGGTTACGGATACTTCCCAGTACCATTTGCCGCTAGAAACACCAGTTGTTGAAACGATAGATTTGTTTCTGTTGCCTGAGACAGAGAATCCGGTGGCGTCTAGGTTACCATTGCTGGGCGCAAGATCGCTTGGCGAACCCACCGCTAGTGGATTCCAAGTGCAATAATTCCCCACCACAGTTCCACCCGCGCCGGAGTCTGTTTGACCCGCCGGACTAGAGGGGGAGTCTACGAGGCTGTCGTTATCAATGCTGTTATCAATTAACAGCGTACCATTCACCCTGACCGCTGCCAATGCAACGTTGGAGGCGAGGTTATTCCTAAAGCTGATCGAGCTTATCGTCCCATTGCCGGTAGAAATCTTCATCCAGCCCTCTGGAGACTGGCTGTATTCTGTTCCACCGTTTAATCTGTAAAACCATGTTGCACTTGTTCCCGCTACAACATAAACTTCAACCCCGCCAAGCGAATTCGTAAACGTAATAGCTGAAGGTGCTGTCCAGGTAACAGGTATATTTGCCCCTGGATTGTACTCAGCTCTGCTGGTCAGGCTCCCATCAAAGGCGTTCAGCCTGGAAGTACTTGTGTTCGTAGGCAAACCAGAGACATAGTTTCCATTTCCCTGTAATACTGCTAGGTTGTTCGGCGTCCAGTTGTTCCCCAGCCCCGAAGTGTCCTTCCCTAATGCGGCGGCAGTTGCTGCACTGTTGTCGGCAAAGTCGAGGTGGAAGCCGTTGGTGCCGTAGGTGCCGGTGTATGCCTTGGGCTGCCAGACGTTGTTTGCGTCGAACTCCCCGAATGACGATGGGGTGAGCTGCTGCCCATTAACATAATGAATTTCAGCAAGATATGTGGAACTATATCCTCTATTATTATTGTAAACATATGAACATATATCATGCGATACAGTGTTACCCATCTGTGGTTCAAAATTTTGAGATGGATAAGAAGAAGCACTAAATGATGTTATCTCAACACCATTAACATACATTTTGACTCTGTTTGCTGCTGTTGCTTGTGTAGTATCTACAGCAACAACAAAATGATACCAAGCACTAGGATCACGAAAAACTGCTGTTGTTCGAACCTCATAAGTTACTGAAATAGCTAAAACTTCTTCATAAAATCTTAATTGATTGTTATTAAACCCAATGAATGACCATAAACTATAATACCCACCACCATTTTGAGCACTAAACAAAAAAACATCAGTTGATGCTATATCAGTTCTCTTAACCCAAGCACTCCATGTCCAAATTCTTCTATTACCTGCTGCAGATGGAGTTCTGTTAAGATATGCTGAATCAGCACTATTAAAACGCAGTGATCGACTAATCTGATAACCTGTGGATGAACCTAAGAGAGGTGTAAGTTCATTAGGTAAAGTCATAATGTACCAATTCCAATTAATGAATTTGTTACGATACTTGTAGAACTTCTTACAAAATATGTTAAGCAATCAAGAGCATTTGCAGTAATACTTAATGATGGTATAGTGGCACTTGGAAAATCCCAATGTGAACCAAACCCAACAGCACGATTACCATTTCCATCCTGCTGAATTAAAATAATACCAGATTGTCCAGTTGTAAGTCCTGTAGGATTTGCTAAAGTACTACTAGCAGTGACAGTTAAACTAAAATTATTTCCTTGAGAAAAGTTTAAAGTAATTGTTCCATTTGTTGTTCCAAGTCCAACAATATTACTTGCTGCATTTCCTTGAACATAAAGTTTTGTTGATTGACTTGATGTTGAAGTCGATACTCCTATTTGAGTAGCACTCAAACTTGTAACATCTCCAAGTGTACCATTAACAGTAACATTTCCTCCAGCAGTCCCAATAGCAACATTAGTTCCTACAGATGGTAAAATATTGTTAACACGAAGATTACTGGACATTTAT
>VGQR01000486.1 GCA_016882345.1 Cyanobacteria bacterium K_DeepCast_35m_m2_023 | reverse complement strand
GGTCAAGTTGGCCGCCCTGGCCGATCGCTCCAGCGGTTCCCAGCACCTGCCTGTCGAGATCAAACCCGAGGAAGTGCGTCTCAAGGTCTTTCTGGCGCGCGATGGCGATCTGACGATCCCCACCCTCTATGGCCTTTACCGAGGCGCTGACTGGCAGGAACGCGAAACCTTTGACATGTACGGCATTCGCTTTGAAGGCCACCCCCATCCGAAGCGCCTGCTGATGCCCGAGGACTGGAAGGGCTACCCCCTGCGCAAGGACTATGTGCAGCCTGATTTCTACGAAATGCAGGATGCCTACTGATCGCTGTGGCTTGAGGAGTCGTTAGGCCTGGGCCGCTCCTTTTCTGGAGCCCAGGCTGCCGCGGTCCCGCAGGTGCTTGCGGTAGAAGCGCAACACCGCGATCGCCAGGCTGCGGGGATCGTGGCGCAGAATGGCCGTTGGTCTGGCCCCCTGCAACGGGGCCTGCATCACTTCGTATCCCTGCCGCCGCAGATCGCGCACATCGCAATGCACCGGTTCGGCGCCGGTCTGGCGATAGCGGTCCAGCAGCCCCGCATCGCTGGCCCCAATGGGCTCCTGGGCCAGCACAGCACGAAACAGACGCCCCTGCACCCCCAGGGTGGCGAGCTGGGCCTCGATCGCCCGCAGATGCCCACCCACATCGAGCCCGTCGGTTTCGCCGGGCTGGGTCATCAGGTTGCAGATGTACAGCCGCGGCGCCTTGCTGCGGCTGATCGCCGTGACCAGCTCGGGCACGAGCAGATTGGGCAGCAACGAGGTGTAGAGACTTCCTGGTCCCAAGATGATCAGATCGGCATTGGCGATCGCTTCGAGTGCCCGTGCCAGCGCCGGTGGACGTTCGGGGATGCACCCCAGCCGCACGATCGGGCTGGCGGCATGGCCGATGGCCGATTCGCCCTCGATGCGCTCGCCGTTTTCGAGCTCGGCCCAGAGACGCACATCGGCATTGGTGGCGGGCACCACCTGGCCCTGGACCGCCAGCACCCGACTGCTGGCCGTGATCGCCGACTCGAGGTTGCCGGTGATGGCGGTCAAGGCCGACAGAAACAGGTTGCCGAAGCTGTGCCCCTCGAGGCCGCTGCCGGCCTTGAAGCGGTATTGGAACAGCCGCGTCAGCAGGGGCTCTTCACGGGCGAGGGCCGCCAGGCAGTTGCGGATGTCGCCTGGGGGCTGGACCCCAAGCTCGCGGCGCAGCACTCCGCTGCTGCCGCCATCGTCAGCGACGGTGACAATCGCGGTCAGGTTCGAGCTGTAGCGCTTGAGCCCGCTCAGCAGAGTCGACAGCCCGGTGCCCCCGCCGATGGCCACGATGTTGGGTCCTCGGTTGAGGCGGCTCTGGGCCAGCAGGGCATCGACCAGCAGGGTGTCTTTTTCCGGCGCCAGGGCTTGCTGAATGGCGCTGAAGCTGCGGCTCTGGCCCCACAGCACCAGGCCGACGCCGACCAACAGCACCAGCGGTCCGGTGAATCCGCGTGGCAGCACGGTGGTGAGGTTGCGCAACAGCCACTGGATCGCCGCCAGGGTCCAGTAGATGGGCTGCAGGTCGGCCCACACTGCCGCCCCCAGCAGGGCCAGCACCAGCCCCAGGCCCGAGGTGACCATCCAGCGTTTGACCACCAGTCCGGGCCTGAGCCAGCGGGCTGCCCGGCGCGAGCGACTGACCAGATCCCGCTGGCGCAGATCGCCGCGCCCCATCCACAGCGGCCGCGGACGGCGCAACCGCCGCAATCGCCGCCGAGAATGGAGTGGACCGTTGCCGCTCAAGGGCTGTGCGTGGGACGCTGCAGACACTGCTGGAACTGTACGGATGAATCTCGATCCCGTCGCCGGCGTTCCCGTGGCTGAAATGGTCGACCTGACCATGCGCTGGGGGGGCGCGTCGGTCCTGGATCAGGTCAACCTCACCGTGAAGCCCGGCGAGCGCTTGGTGGTGGTGGGTCCCTCGGGCGCCGGCAAATCAACGATTTTGCGGTTGCTGGCGGGCCTGCAACTGCCCACCTCCGGCAGCCTGCGGTTGCATTGCGTGCCGCAGACCTACCTGCGTCTCGATCAGCGCCGCCCCCCGGATGTGCGCCTGGTGTTTCAGAACCCGGCCCTGCTGGGGTCGCTGACCGTGCGCGAGAACGTCGGCTTTCTGCTCTATCGCCATAGCCGCCTCAACGAGGGCGAGATTCGTGAGCGGGT
>VGQR01000485.1 GCA_016882345.1 Cyanobacteria bacterium K_DeepCast_35m_m2_023 | reverse complement strand
TCGGGCGACCGACCTGGCGGCCCCACTTGCGGCGCGAGCAGCTGCGAGCCCGGTGTCGCCGCGTCGACCCCTGTCGGGTGGTGAATGGTTGGCGCTGCTGTTGCTGGTGCTGGCGGCAGGCTTTTCGCTGCTGCTCGGCGTCGGCATGGCCTGGTTGCGGGGCGCCGAGCTGATCCAATGGCCCAGTTGGTGGTTGGACGCACGATGAGCGAGTTCACTCTTCCTGCGGCCGAGACGCCGCTGTACCACCATGGCCTGCCACAGCTGGAGGGCTGGCTCGTTCAGCTCGGTGCCCGGCAGCGCGGCAGCCACTCCTGCCAGTGGGATCTGCACCAGCCCCAATGGAGCGCCCTCGTGGAGCTCGACCAGGAGGAGCTGAAGGTCAGCTGGCTTCAGGACGGCCACCAAAGCGTGCGCCAGTTCCCCTATGGACTGTCCCGTGCCGATGTGGAGGCGGCGATCCTGGCGGGGCCCTGAGGGCAGGACAGGCAGACGAGGAGTCGGCATGATGGAAGCGTCGTCCGTCGTCTGCGGACCTCGCCATGGACTCCGTTTTTCCCAACCCAGCCGGTCGCTTTGAGCCAGCGAGGCGATCCTCGTCGAAGCGCTTCCTCTCTGCCGAAGAGATCGCAGTCAGGCAGGTGCCGCTTGGTCGTTGCCGTGCTTGGGGGCCAGGCGATGTGTTTGCGGAGGGCCAGTGGCAATCCATCCGCGTGCAGCTCGAAGCGCAGGGTTGGAATCCATCCCAGATCGAGCTGGTTCACGACCAACTGCGGCAGGGATGGCCGCTGGCAACGGCCAAGCGCCATGCCGCCCGCCTGTCGGGGCATTGCCCGTTGCTCGATCAACCCGATTGTTGAGACGCCGTCCTGGAGGCCGTTGCGCCCTAGCGGCAGAGTTCGGAGCGCCGCTCGTCAGGCCCGGCCGACCAGGGGCCGCAGTTGATCCAGCGCACGGCCGAGACTTCGATATCGGTGAACAGCACCAGAATGCCGCCGCAGAGCAGCAGCACGGCCAATCCAATCAGGGTGTTGCGCTTGCCCATTCAGTCGCCGGAGGTCCGCGACCAGGCTAAGTGGCGCTGTCGCAATTGCTCATCGAGGCGCTGGCTTTGCCACTGATCGGCCAAGGCCTGGGCGGTTAACGGTTCGAGGTGCGGAAGCTGGGCCAGCACCGGCACTCCGCTGAGCTGCTCGAGCGTGCGGGGGTTGTCGGCATGGGGAGGGCCATTGAGCACCAGGCCCAGCAACGGGATCCGCCGTTGCCTGAGCGCTTCGATCGACAGCAGGCAGTGGTTGAGGGTGCCCAATCCACTGCGCCCCACCAGCAGCACCGGCAGTCCCCAAACTTGCAATTGCTCGATCTGCAATTGCTTGCGGGTCAGGGGGACCAGCAGTCCCCCGGCCGTTTCGACCACCAGAGGGGCTTCGCTGGCGGGCAGGCGCAGCTGGGCCAGATCAAGGCTCACCCCATCCTGTTCGGCCGCCCAGTGGGGCGAGACCGGGCGGCTCAGTCGGTAGGCCTCGGGGATCAGGCGCTGAGGGGGCAGATCCAGCAGGCGTTGCACCCGATCGCTGTCGCTGCCATCGGCCAGGCCGCTCTGAATCGGTTTCCAGTAATCGGCCCCAAGGCCCTGCACCAGCCAGGCGCTGACCACGGTCTTGCCGACGTCGGTGTCGGTGCCGCAGACCACCAGCTGCAGCGGGGTCTTGGCGCTCATGGGCGTTGGCCGACCAGCAGCAGCACAGTCCAACTCACGACCGATCCCTGGGGCCAGTGGCCCAGCAGCCGGCGCCATTGCCCCGCCGACAGCGATGGTTGCGCGCTGCCGCTCGCTCCGAGTTGGCGCAGCTGCCGCAGGAAGCCGCGGCCAGCGGGTCCGTAATTGCGGCTGAACCGCAGGGTCTTGGCCTGCTGCAGGCTGAGTTGCTCGGCTGCGGCCTCGATGAGTGCAGCGGCGCTGGGCAGCCCAAGGGCCGTGCAGGGAACCTGGGCCTGGGCCGCTGCCTGGTGCCATTGGGGAAAACTGCCGTCCACGGGCACCGCCAGCACCAACCAGCCGTTGGACGTCAACGCCTGGGCCCAGTGCCGCAGCTGGCCGCAGGGGTCGCCGAGCCACTGCAAGGCAAAGCTGCTGCTGAGCAGGGCGCAGTCTTGCAGCGCTGGCGGCAGGCCGGATTCGAGGTCCCATAGCAGGCCCTGATCGCTGA
>VGQR01000484.1 GCA_016882345.1 Cyanobacteria bacterium K_DeepCast_35m_m2_023 | reverse complement strand
TGCCGAGCAGCAGGCTGAGCCGGTTGCTGCGCTCGCTGCCCGGTTCAGCGGCAAGCCGTGACAGTTCCTGTTTCAGCCAAGTTCCCGGGTAAAGGGTGATGTCAAAGCGCGCTGTGCTCGGCTTTGTACCCAGGTACTGCAGCAGCGGTGCGTCGTTGACCCAGTACAGAACACTCGCGCTGTGCGCCTGAATCAACGGCGCTTCCCCGGCCGGCAGCACGAACAGATCGCCGCTGCGCCATTCGAACGTCACTGCTGCGGCGGAGCCCAGGGTCTGATGTTGACACTGGCCGTCTCCGCTGAGCACGAAGAAGAGAGAGCTGGTCGCTTCGGCGGCGGCCTTGACGCCTTCGCCAGCGCGGATGCGAACAAAGTGAGCGGCCAGCCCAGGGCTGGTGGCCGGTCCAGCCACGTTAAGCTCCTGGCTGAGATCGAGGGGAATGATGCCGCTCGGTCCTTCGGCGTGCAAAACCGGATCCCAGCTCCTGTAGGGAATCGGTTCCGTTAACCCCGCTCTGATCGGGTTGGCGGCCTGACGGTAGTCGTAGAGCAGCGCTTGTGTCGCAACCGCTGGAGCGGATTCCTGGGCGTCTTGGCGAGGGCTGCTGGGCGACTGGGTCATGGCAGCTGGGGCAGCTGAAAGCGACCACAACCCTATGGGGTCGGGGCGACCGTTGACGAATCGCGGCTCAACCCCCGGCAACGGCAGGCACGATGCTCACCTCGTCACCGCTGTTGAGAACCGTGGCTTGGTTGTCGAGGAAACGGATGTCCTCGCTGTTCACATAGATGTTGAGGAAACGCCTCAACTTGCCGTTCTCGTCACAGAGGCGCGCCTTGAGGCCTGGATACCGCCCATCCAGAGCATCGATCAGGGCATCGATGCTGCCGGCTTCGAGCGAAACGCTGGCTTCATCGTTGGTGAACTTCTGCAGCGGGGTCGGGATCAGGATCTGGACAGCCATGGATCAGGCAACGAGGTGAGCAGTCAGGTGCTGGAGCGGTGGGTGTTGTCGGCTTGACCCGAGCAGGGTTTCAGGCTTTGCCGTGCAGGCCCTGGGCCTGCTGCCAGGCCGCTTTGAAGCTGTCCAGCTGGGCTTCAATGGTGTATGGGGCTCCGATGGCATCGGCCACGGCTTCCGTTGTCTTGAGGCCGTTGCCGGTGATGTAGGCCACCGTGGTCTCCTCAGGATTGATGTGTCCCGACTCGACCAGCTTCTTGAGCACGGCGATGGTGGTGCCACCGGCGGTCTCGGTGAAGACGCCCTCGGTTTCGGCCAACAGTTTGATTCCCTCGATGATCTCGGGATCACTCACCGCGGCGATGCTGCCGCCGGTGCGGTTGGCGATGTCGATGGCGTAGGGGCCATCGGCGGGATTGCCGATGGCAATCGATTTGGCAATGGTGTTGGGCTTCACCGGCGTGATGAAGTCGCGGCCCTCGGCAAAGGCCTGGGCGATCGGGCTGCAGCCCTCGGCCTGGGCACCGCTGAAGCGCACCGCCTTGTCGTCGACAAGGCCCACTTTGATGAACTCATCAAATCCCTTGCGGATCTTGGTGAACAGCGATCCCGAGGCCAGTGGCGCCACGATGTGGTCGGGCAACTGCCAGCCGAGCTGCTCGATCACCTCATAGCCGAGGGTTTTTGACCCCTCCGAGTAATACGGACGCAGGTTGATGTTGACGAAGCCCCAGCCATAGGTGTTCGCCACCTCGGAACAGAGGCGGTTGACCTGGTCGTAGTTGCCCTTCACCGCCATCAGGGTGGGGTTGTAGATCAAGGTGCCGAGCACCTTGCCCAATTCCAGGTCGCTGGGGATGAACACGCAGCAATCGAGCCCGGCGTGGGCGGCGATCGCGGCGGTGGAATTGGCCAGATTTCCGGTCGAGGCGCAACTCACGGTGCTGAAGCCCAGCTCACGGGCCCGGGTCAGGGCCACCGACACGACCCGGTCCTTGAAGGACAGGGTGGGCATGTTGACGCCGTCGTTTTTGATGAACAGACGCTTGAGCCCCAATCGCTTGGCGAGATTGTCAGCCCTGAGCAGGGGCGTGAAGCCCGTGCCGACGTCGATGGGGTCGCCTTCAATGGGCAAAAATTCGCGGTAGCGCCAGATCGACGCGGGGCCAGCTTCGATCGTGGTCCTGCTGACCCGGGCCTTGATGGCGTCGTAGTCGTACACCACCTCCAGCGGACCAAAACAGACGTCCTCG
>VGQR01000483.1 GCA_016882345.1 Cyanobacteria bacterium K_DeepCast_35m_m2_023 | reverse complement strand
TGGATATTCTACCACCCAAAACTATGAATTCATAGTCACACTTGTAGAGGATAGTTAGCAACCTTCCCAGCACTTTTAGAGGTTCCCTCTCAGTTAAAAGATATGCCCCAGACCATTTCCCACTCAAGTACGGCGCAAAAATCCCGGTGTAAAAAGATGGGGTAATGCTAGAGATATGAACGTCGCAGTCCAAAAAACTCCCAAAATAGCAACTATTAATTAATAGTACCCGAATTTCAGATGCCATGCTCTTGCAAATGCTTCCCAAAGCAAACCTGGCAGAGATCCCGTCCGGGGTCACATGAGCAATAGTCCCTGGTGTTTGTGCGGCAAACGGAGCACGGACGGGCGACGTATAGCGTCGTAACTTCGTTGAATCTGCGAGTCGAAGGATTCCATTTTCCCTCCTTTTTCGCGCGCTTAGTGAGCACATGATCGTTCGATAAACTGGCCCGAGTGCGCCTTGGAGATGCCGCTACCGCCCCAGTAACACCCAGTGTATTGGTCATCATCTTCATCGCGAGTTGCCTCCGAAATTCCAACGTTGGCATAGCGGGTTCCTTCTTTCCACGCGCCCGAGCCTGCACCGCATTTGCCTCCGCCACAGACAAAATGAATGTGAATTGTCTGTTTGGCCACCATTTCGTTGCCCAACCATCTTCCAACGCAATCGGATCATGGCGACGATTGTTCACATCGTCGACCCAATGCTTCGAACGGTTGTGCCGGCTCAACGGCTCGGTGTAGTGGAAAGACTTCCACGTGCCGTCGACGAGCCGCCACGTCACGTGATCCTGTATCTCGTCGAGAATCCCGTGCGTGGACATGATCTTTGTGATAAAAGTTGAGTCACGAGTGCAATGAATATAAAAAGGGGTTCCATCTATCACCTGTACAAACGATTCGGAGTACCCCAATGGCTTGTCCTTCATATAGTCATCAATATAATCGCCCGGGACCATTTTCGGCCAGTACTTACGTTTTTTCACGAGGAACTGTGCTTTCACGCCAAGCTTATCCAGGGCAAGTACACCCTGCGTCACGCAAAAGCCACTGTCTCCGCTCACTACCTTCCCCGACCCATGAATTGGCTCCGTCATCTCAAGGAGCAGGGTCACTGTTTTGGTGAACCCCCTCTGCTCCCACTTCGACGGATACGCAAAATTCCCGTCAGGCTTCTTCGGCCGGTCCTTTCCCTCCGCAAGCTTCACCCTCCACATGATTGCCTTCCCATCATCCCCATCCGCAATCGAGTGATATTCGTTTCCGAATGGGTGTGGCTTGCGAGGAACCGTCATAAACCCTGGGCAAAACTTGTTCAGCCATGAACTCATCGACTCGTCGATGCAGCTGAGCCACGATGGTTGATACTCGCGCTCGTAGTGCGAGTTGAAGGCGTCGATCATTTGTCGCACGTCGTGGAATCTATCGACGAAAAAAAGAGGCTCTTCCTTGTCCGTATAACGAAGGGCCTGCATAATGTCGCGGAACCTGTTGCGACTAATGAAGGAATTGAGTCGGAACGGCGCCCCTTCGAACATCTCGATGGGCTTCGTCGACCACCACATCTCCCGGTCCGGAATTCCCTGGTAGCACGACATGAAAAACATGCATCCCAAGAAGACATAGAACTCTTGGAGGTCAACCTTCTTGGCAAGCCCCTTGTTTGTCATAGGGATACAAACGTCCGTGAGCCATTCTTCGGGAAAGCACATCCGGAAGAGTTCCAACTCGTCGTAGTCCGCAATCTTGTCCCACCGGTGATTCGTAAATTTCCCCGCGAGGTTTTGAAAGTTGTTCGCGCGGCGGCTGCAAACGGTCGGCTTTTCCCATCGACCGTTACCGGGAAGAGGAGCGGCTTCACCCTGCGCCGGCACGTTCTCGGGCGCCGGCTCATTGTCGTCCTCAACCTCGATCCCCTGATGTCGGAGGTCGGCTATGTCCTCCGAGGTCTCGACGCGCATCCGCCCTTCGATGTTGGAGACAACATTTCGGACGGATGAGCGTTGGGCGTCGTTGACGGCGGGCGCCTGAATAGGAGGAAGTGTGGGTGGCTGAGGCGCCTCGCGCTCAAAGGGAGTTACAGGTGCCTGCTCCACCTTGAAGTTCTTCTTGACGATGAAGAACTGGGTGCTATTGTCGATCTCCATGATGCGAACGACATAGCAGGACTGTTCTTTTTTTCCAATCCGCCGCGTCGTCTCGCCTGTCACAAA
>VGQR01000482.1 GCA_016882345.1 Cyanobacteria bacterium K_DeepCast_35m_m2_023 | reverse complement strand
TAACTGCCGTGGAACTTGAGAATCTGGACCGCTCCTTCGCTGAAGTTCGGCAGATCGTTCTGGAGTTCGCTCAGCAGCGGCTCCTTGAGATGGTCGCTGCTGGCCTTGAGCTGCTCAAACTTGGTGCGCTCGGCGCCGCTGGCGATGCTGGGCAGGGGACCGGCATCTTGAAGCGGAGTTGCAGCGGTCACGGCAGCTGAGGCAGCGAGCATGCCCGACCGTAGCGAATGGCCTTCCCTGACAGCGGCCTACATAAAGTGGGGGGCTTCGGCTGCTCTGCTGCGTTGTCGACTTTTTTGCTCGAAATCGGGACTGAAGAGCTTCCGGCCGATTTCGCCCGCCTGGCCCTGCTCCAGCTCGAGCAGTTGGTGGCCAGCGATTTGGCCGACGCCCGCTTGCGCTACGGGGCCATCGATTGCACCAGCACACCGCGGCGACTGGCGGTTCTGATTCAGGACCTGAGCCCAGCCGCAGCCGATTTAGAAGAAGAGCGCAAAGGTCCTCCCGCTGGCCAGGCTTTCCACGCTGGAGCACCCACACAGGCGGCCATTGGCTTTGCGAACCGTTGCGGCATCGATCCCGCAAGCCTCACTGTTCGCGACACCCCCAAAGGTCCCTTTGTGTTTGCGGTTGTACGCGAACAGGGACGCGCTGCAGCCGAGGTGCTGCAGCCGTTGATTCCCCAGTGGTTGGCCGCCCTCCAGGGTCGTCGCTTCATGCGCTGGGGCGAGGGCGAACGCCGTTTCTCAAGGCCTGTGCGCTGGTTGGTGGCCCTGCTCGATGACCAGGAACTGGCGGTGACACTCGAAGGCAGCGACCCACTCGTGCGCGCCGGTCGCCAGAGCCGTGGCCATCGGCTGCATGCCGACGCCGTCAACATCGCCGCTGCCGACGTCTATGCCCAGACCCTGGCCCAGGTCGGTGTTCAGGTCAATCGCCAGGCCCGCGCCCAGACCATTCGTGAAGGTGTCGATCGGGCGGCCGCTGCACTGGGGGCGATTCCGGACCTGCCCGACGATTTGTTCGAACAATTGACCGATCTGGTCGAAGCCCCTCAGTTGATCGAGGGTGGCATCGAAGACCGCTACCTGGCGTTGCCGGCAGAGGTGCTGGGGACGGTGATGCGCGCCCATCAGCGCTACGTGCCGCTGTACCGCCAGGGGGCAACGGTCGATCCGCTGGCTCTCGATGCGCGGACGTCTCTGCTACCCCGTTTTCTGTGCATCGGCAATGGGTTGCCCGACGCATCAGACACCGTGCGCCGCGGCAATGAACGGGTGCTGAAGGCCCGCCTGGCCGATGCCGAATTTTTCGTCGACGTCGACCGTGCGGTGGCCAGCATCGATCGCCGCGACCAGTTGTCCCGCGTCACCTTTGCTGAGGGGCTGGGTTCGTTGCGCGATCGGGTCGAGCGCCTGGAGTGGTGCACCGATGTGCTGCTGCAACAGCTGGGCCTGCCAGAGACGACGGCTGCCCATGCCCGCCGGGCCGCCCACCTCTGCAAGCACGATCTGGTGAGTCAGATGGTGGGTGAATTCCCCGAACTGCAGGGGCTGATCGGCGGCAAGTACCTCCTGGCTGAAGGTGAACCGCGCGCGGTGGCCCTGGCGGTGCAGGAGCATTACCTGCCCAAGGGTGCCGGAGACCAGCTGCCCAGTTCTGACGCCGGCGCCGTGGTGGCCCTGGCCGAACGCCTCGAACTGTTGCTCAGCATCTTTGCCAAGGGAGAGCGTCCCAGCGGTTCATCGGATCCCTATGCCTTGCGCCGTGCCGCTCACGGTGTGTTGCAGATCCTCTGGGACAGGGGCTGGAGGCTTGATCTCCAGGCGGTGCTGCAACGGGCCACCCAGCACTGGGCCATGCTGTTGCCGCAGTGCTCGGTGGACGATCGACGCTTGGCCTCTGAGCTGGGCGAGTTTTTGCGGCAACGGCTGTCAAGCCTGCTGGAGGAGGCTGGTGTCGATGGCGACCTGGTGCAGGCCGTGGCCGGCGACAGTGTGCCGCCCGAGCGGGTGATCTGCGATCCGTTTGATGCCCGCCGCCGAGCTGATCTGCTGCTCGACCTGCGCCGTCGCGGCGAACTGACGGCCGTTCAGGTGGTGGTGACGCGCGCAGCTCGCCTGGCTGAGAAGGGCACGCTGCCCCTGTCGGTGTTGTCAGCAGCTGATGTGGTCACAGACACGTTGTTCGAACAGAGCAGTGAACATACCATGTTGGCTGTGCTG
>VGQR01000481.1 GCA_016882345.1 Cyanobacteria bacterium K_DeepCast_35m_m2_023 | reverse complement strand
CACTCGCCTGTCACCGGCGTTCCCCTTCTCCTTGCTGAACCTCGCCTATGGCCTCAGTGCGGTGAGCCTGCGGGATTACAGCCTGGGCTTGATCGGCATCCTGCCCGGCACGGTGCTGTTCTGCGGCCTTGGGGCCCTGGCGGGGGATGTGGCCCGCTTCGGCAGCGTGCTGGCGGGCCAGGCGGATGCCGGCACTTGGGCTCTGCGCGTGGTGGGGTTGCTGGCCACCGTGGCGGTGCTGGTGCTGGTGGGTCGGGCGGCCCGGCGGGCGCTTCAGGGGGTGGAGCTGCCGGAGTGATCCGGGACGGGCAGGGGCCAATCCCGCAGGGCGGCGATCAGCACAAACCAGCCCAGCCGCAGGCTGGCCAGCGCCCCACGGCGGGCCGCCAGCTCGGCGTATTTCGCCCGGCCGCAGGGGGTCTTGATCCAGCGATGGCACCAGTGGGCTGGTGGAGAAACTGTCAAGGAGCCGTTACAAAACTCTGCTACAGTAGTTGACCTTTAACTTGACGGCCACTTTTACGTCTTGGCCGACATCCAGTAACGATGACATCGACGCGTAATGGCTGGGGCGGTAGCGCAGAATTTGGCGCGCGTTATTTGGGGGCGTTTGATGCAAGCTATTCCAATATTTCCCATTTGATGTATGTCGCACGTAATGTTGCCTTCATTGTAGGCAAGAATGGCGACAGTTATTTGTTGACAGGGGATAATTTTGAGGGCAGCGGCGGCCGATTGACAGGCGGCGAGATTGGCCGGGTTGGACTCTATAAAAATGGAGCCCTAGTCTATGAAAATAACGTCGCTATTGATGTTATTGACTTTGAAAAAGCCGAGAATCATGTGGTATCCATACCCGTTAATGGCTTGACGGTTAAGGATTTCTTGAGACGTATCATGCAGAACGGTACGTCGGAATCTGCGACATCTCTGATCGCCAATTTGATGAAAGGTGCGGACCAGATTAGCGCTGATCATGTTCCGTCTGATGTGGTTGATGGTTTCGATGGCAATGACACCATCACCGTGACACATGCTGCCTATGTGCGTGCAGGTGCGGGCAATGATCGAATCGAGGGAATTCCTACAGGAGCTGCCATTCTTGACGGTGGAGCAGGAGATGATCTTTTCGATGGCAGCAGTCTGTCAACCAGAAGCGATCTTCCGCATTTCTGGTATGGAGGATCGGGGACTAACCGTTACCTAAGACCCGATCGCAACACAATCATTGTCGTCGATCAAAAGCTGCGGCAAGGTCAGGCTGATGTTGTGTCGTATGCCGGTATCCTGCTGTCAAAAACAACAGATAGAAAGGCATTAATTGTTGTGCGTGCGGTACAACCTGATCCCACCCAGCTTGCGCTGCGCTTTGTGAATCAGCCGCTCCTCGATAGTTCGGCACAGCAATTGCATGCAGCCGGTTATCTCAGTGTGCTTTACAAGGGTATCGAACAGGTCAAAATCAGCATCATGGACGGCTATCGCCGCGAGGATTTTCTAAAAGATGAAGCTCTTCTGCGCCAGTCGATCGCCGTTGCTAGTGCCGACCAACTGATCGTACCAGGGCAGTTCAGTCGAGTAGTCCTTGATTTGCTCAAGCAGGATTTTGGTGTCAGCGAGATCGCCTCGAAGGTGTCACTGGATCTCACAGATCAGTCGTTAGGCACACAACCCAACACCACACCAGCTGCCACACAGTTTTGGGTGGAGGAGATCAAGCAGAATCCCTTGACCGGAAAACTGGAGTTGGTCTTTAACCAGCCCATCGGCACACCAGGGTCTGTTCTTATTTATGAGTTGAGTGCAAGTACAGGACAGCCGGTTAAACAGGTGTATTTCGAGAGCCAGACTACGGAAGGAAATAAGGTGACGACATCGATTGCCAATCGTGTTGACACAAACTATCTCCTGGCCTTTAAAGACGGCTGGACCAGTACCACTGGCCAACCATTGCAGGGGCAAGGATCCTTAGGAGGCTCGTCAAACAGCCAGCCTGGTGAGCTGTATCGCTTCAGCTTTGGCAAAGACACAGTGGCCCCTGCGATTCAATCGATTCGTCAGGATAAAGAAAAGATTGTAATTGTGTACTCGGAGAATGTCCAATTAACCTCCAGTTCAGCTGCAAATCCGATTGCCTATCTCAGCCGTGTTGCGCGACCCACCAGCATGTCTGATGTGGTTTACACATTCACCTCAGCGGATGCAGTTATCGAGGGCAATACGCTTA
>VGQR01000480.1 GCA_016882345.1 Cyanobacteria bacterium K_DeepCast_35m_m2_023 | reverse complement strand
TATTTGCAATGATAGGACTCATTATTGTTTATAGCCTAATACCAGAATCTAACTATCCCAAACCTTCACCTTTTAATAAAGCATTAGTCATTAAAAGTTTCCTCGATAAAAAGTTACTGCAATGCCACCTAGGCATCTGGTGCCAGCATTTTATTCTTACCTCTTCTTTTTTTGCAATTCCATTAATTCTTAAGCAATCTAAAATCGCTTTACCTTCTTTTTATTTGTCATTGATGCTTACTGCATTCATCATCATGTTACCTTTAATTGGCTGGGCAGAACGAAAAAATATGCGCGTAAAACTATTTCATATGACGTTGATATTATTAATCCTTGGACAAGTTGCACTGTGTTTGGTTCCGTATCAACTATCTTCATTATGGGGCGCAATGTTTGTTTATTTCTTAGGTTTTAATGTTTTAGAGGCTTTATTTCCAGCAATGCTTGCAAGAGCTGCCGACCCCAGCCTTAAAGGTACTGCCTCAGGAATTTATTCAAGTTTACAATTCTTAGGTATATTCTTTGGTGGAATGATGTCTGGTTTCATTTATAAGTATTATGGCGTTCCAGGTATTTTTGTCACCAATACAATATTAGCAAACATTTATACCTTGTTTATTTTTCGAAACAAAGACTAAAAAAACCAGTCGAATTATTCGACCGGTCTTAAATGTGGAAATAAAATCACATCACGAATGGCTGGCATATTGGTCAGTAACATCACCAATCTATCAATACCGATACCCTCTCCTGCTGTTGGCGGTAAACCATACTCCAGCGCTTCAATATAATCAGAATCATAATGCATCGCTTCTAGATCCCCTGCATCTTTTGCAGCAACTTGACGTCGAAAACGCTCAGCTTGATCATGTGGATCATTTAACTCCGAAAAACCATTTGCCAATTCACGTCCAGCAATGAATAACTCAAAACGGTCAGTCATATTTGGATCTTGCAAACTTGCTCTTGCCAATGGTGATACTTCAGTGGGATATCCGGTAATAAATGTTGGCTGAATTAACAAATGCTCGACTTTTTCTTCAAACAACATCATTTGCAATTTCCCCAACCCATCTTCGGTGCTCACTTCAAGACCCAATTGTTTCACCAATTTTTTACAGCTTTCAAAATCAGTCAATTGCTCTTTAGTCCACTGTGACTGGTATTTTAATAAAGCCTCTAGCATAGTTAAACGTTCAAATGGACGACTAAAATCGATTTCAGTACCCTGATAATCAAATTTTGGTGATCCTAAAACTTCTGTGGTGATTGTTTTCAATAAGTTTTCAGTGAAATCCATTAATTCATGATAGTCAGCATAGGCTTGGTAAAATTCCATCATGGTAAATTCTGGATTGTGTCGAGTAGATAATCCCTCATTTCTGAAATTACGGTTAATTTCATACACTCGTTCAAAGCCACCAACCACTAAACGCTTTAAAAATAATTCAGGTGCAATTCTTAAAAACATAGCCATGTCTAGTGCATTGTGATGGGTTGCAAAAGGACGAGCAGATGCACCTCCTGGTATGGGATGCAACATCGGTGTTTCTACTTCTAAAAACGCATGATGATTCATAAAATTACGAATTGCTTGTAATAGTTTGGTTCTTACCAAAAATACATTGCGACTATCCTCGTTAGCAATCAAATCCACATAGCGTTTACGATATCTCAATTCTTGATCAGACAATCCATGAAATTTATCAGGTAAAGGACGCAAGGATTTGGTTAATAACTCAACTTGTTCAGCATGAATGGTCAGTTCACCGGTTTGGGTTTTAAATAAGTAGCCTTTAACCCCAATAATGTCACCTAAATCCCAATGTTTGAAAGACTCATATACTTCAGGCAAATCATTGGCACGCATATACACTTGAATCCGGCCAGTCACATCTTGCAAATGGAAGAAGCTTGCTTTACCCATGATACGTCTTAGCATCATGCGTCCAGCAATACTGATCTGAACCTTATGTTCAGCCAATTCCTCTTTACTCATCTCAGCGTACTTAGCAAACAAATCTTTTGCCAAAGCATCTCGTCGAAAATGGTTAGGAAAGATAAAACCTTCTTCTCTAAGCTGTGCTAATTTTTGTTGTCTAATTTGATAAACGACACTTTCGTCTTCTTGATTTTGTTCAATCATTGTTTAAACTCCCGCTTTTAAACTTGCAGCGATAAAATCATCTAAATCGCCATCTAATACCGCCTGGGTATTACCTGTTTCAACCCCAGT
>VGQR01000479.1 GCA_016882345.1 Cyanobacteria bacterium K_DeepCast_35m_m2_023 | reverse complement strand
CACTGATGGACAAGTGTTGGTTTGGCATGATCTGTTGGCACTTCAAAAAGAGATGACGCCTAAATTTATTAAAATTTATTGTGAAACTGGCCAACAAATCACCGAGGCAGTTCAAGCCTATCATCAAGAAGTCGTATCTGGGGTTTTTCCAGGACAAGAACATAGCTTTGAATAAGCCATAGGAATTAAATATGCTAAAGGTCATCAACTCCATTCAAGAATGGAAACAAATAAAGGCGAGACAATTGATTAATCAGACTATTGGCTTTGTTCCTACCATGGGTAATTTACACGTGGGGCATTTATCATTGTGTAAAAAAAGTGCCAGTGAAAATGATGTAACGGTGATGAGTATTTATGTCAATCCGACACAATTTAATGACAGAAATGATTTGCAAAAATATCCACGTACGCTTGAAATGGATTTGACATTACTTAGAGAAACAAAATTTGTGGATTATTGCTTAATATTAACGGATGAAGAAGTGTATGCAGATGATTATGTATATCAGGTTTCTGAATTATATTTAAGTCAAATGATGGAGGGCATTTTTCGTCCCGGTCATTTTACCGGCATGTTAACAGTGGTTTTAAAGTTATTACTTGGTGTTGCACCCAACCGAGCTTATTTTGGTGAAAAGGACTATCAGCAGTACCGATTAATTGATGGAATGAAAAAAGCATTTTTTCTAGATTGTGATATTATTGCTTGTCCTACCGTAAGAGAAGAAAGCGGATTACCTTTTAGTTCACGAAATAATCGACTGTCTGTGGAAGAAAAACAAAAAGCAAATGTCTTCTCATCTATTTTTTTAAAAAAATATCAGTCTTGTGAAGAGATTTTACAGCAACTACAACAAGAAAATATTGGTGTCGATTATTGCCAAGAGATAGAGGGAAGGCGATTTATTGCAGTTCGAATAGGTGATATTCGCTTGTTAGATAATTACCCATTGGAGGTATGATGAGTTTTATTGAGTACGCCCTTAAGCCTGGACACCATCAGTTTCTAGTTTCAACGCCAGACGCTGGATATATTGAAGTCGGTTTATCTGTTCCAGAATGCGCTAATTATGCTTATTTTGCTGTTGTTGGCCACCCTCATCCTCTTCAAGAAGGTACGATGAATAATAAAGTGGTGACCACTGTGGCAAAAACCATTTGGAGTTTAAATATCCCTGTGTTGCGTTTTAATTTTCGTGGAGTGGGTCAGTCTACTGGAGAGTTTTCGCATGGATTGGCAGAAGCCGACGACATGCTATTTTTAATACAATTATGGAAAACCCTATATCCAAATGCCAAGATCTTATTGTCTGGATTCTCCTTTGGTAGTTATGTTGCAAGTCTGGCTGCACAACAAGTATGTTGTAACAGCTTAATTTTAATTGCCCCACCTGTTGGACGGTTTCCGTTTGATTTTGAATGGCGTCGCGTACCTGATGTGTTGCTAATGGGAGATGCAGATGAAGTGGTATCCCCGCAGGCCGTACTAAAGTTTTCCCGACAATTTAATCCAATGATACCAATGGAATGGTTTGAGGGAACAGGGCATTTCTTTCATGGAAAATTGTTATTATTGAAAGAAGTTATCGTAAAATGGATTAATACATGTTTAAAGCCAAATTAAATTTGTTACAAAAGTATGATGAAGAAGTCAAGCTTCAACATATACAAACCAATCCTCAGCAACAATATATTCTAAAAGTTTTAGAAGAGTGTTATTTGCGACCCAATACATTTCGTTTTCCGTGGCAAACGCATTTGATGCGTAAAAAAAATGTTTATATCTATGGTTCTGTGGGTTCAGGAAAAACATTTGTCATGGATTTATTTTATCATGCCATTCCATCCGAAAAAAAAGCACGTTTTCATTTTCATGTATTTATGGAACAAATTGCCGCTGATTTACGACAGTATCAGGGCTTTAAAGACCCCATGAAAAAAATCGTAAAAGATTTGCAAGCCAATTATAAAGTGATTTGTTTGGATGAAATGATGGTTCAAGATGTCGTGCAAGCGATGTTGTTATTAGAACTCATTCCCGCTTTAATGGAACAAAACGTGATGCTAGTATTCACATCTAACATTGAACCCTCCCAACTTTACCTAAATGGGTTACAACGAGATCGATTTATGAAAGTTATTGAAGATATTAATGATTTTTCATATGTTCTACCCTTGGCATCTGTTTTAGACTACCGTAGTCAGCGAATCCCATTACCAGAGAAAACCTATTTT
>VGQR01000478.1 GCA_016882345.1 Cyanobacteria bacterium K_DeepCast_35m_m2_023 | reverse complement strand
AGCGTCCCATAAAGGTCACTTTGACGTCTTCTGCAATTTCCTTGAACCCGTCAATCGAGCGTTCAATCCCCCAGCGTTCGATTGCCATATCCAGACGCTTCCTCAGTTGGTAACGCTCTGCCCTTGACTCAGTGAGGTTGAAGTCACGAGCAATCTTGAGGCAGTAGGCGCGACCATATTTCTGCCAGAACGCCTCCTTCACCTTGCCCTCAAGAACCTGAAAGAACCCTGTGAACTGCTCACGGGTGCCTGAAATCAGATCCAGTGGACCCTGGACCTTGAACTTGCCCTTCAGATCTTCAGGGGCACTTTCCACGACCGCCCCGATCTCCTGCACCAGGTCCTCCTCGATCTGCTGTGCCAGTGCCTTTCGAAGGTCAGTCTTAATGGACGCCTGCTTGACGCCACTCTTGCCTTCCAGCAGGTCGGCGCCGAACTGATCGGCAACCCCCTTCAGCGCCTCCATTAGGTCCTGCTGCTGCTCTGAGGTCATCTCCTGCCTGAGCACAAGAGTCAATGGGACCTCTTGCTCAATGCCCGTGCCCCGCAGGCGGAATGCCTTGGTCCACTCCAGGATCGAACGACTGGAGGCATTGGACCTGATCACCCCCTCTGCACCTGCCGCATTGAGTTCCTGGGGGGTCATCACCTCCAGCGCATAAAGAGCGGTGTAGGAGGCAGGTAAGTCCTTCTGAGGCAGGGACTGGAGGTTGGCGCTCTTGGCGATGGAGACCAACTTGCCCCAGACCTTCTGGTGGATCTCCTGCTCCTCCTGAAACGCAGTAACGGTCGCCTTATCCCAGTCCTGATCGGCAGAGGCAATCAGGGCAGCGGTCTCCAGCACCTCAGCAGCGGTGGCGCCAAAGCGGTCCTTGGCACCCGCCGCCGATTGCAGGCGCTCACTCAGGAATACAGGCTTGAGGACAGGGGACACTTGACAGACGCCTCTAGCAATACAGTAACGCGCGGAGCAAGTGGCACTTCAAGGGGTGGCACAGCAGCAAACGCGAAACGCGCAGAGCACGTCATACTACTGGAGTCGTCGGGAAAAGCCTGGCGCCTCCAACCGAATACTTCCCGCCCGCAAGGGTCCCTCCCTTGACCAGACATTCCCACCCTGGTCGTCTTGCCAGCACAGGTATTCACCAGCTGGCAGTTGCTGCTCTCATCTCCAGGAGAGGCGGCAACTGAGCAATGGAGAAGAAAACCCCTTCTCTAATCAAATGTCCAAAGGATTTGGCGCAAAACAGCAAACCAAAGAGCAATACATTAAAAACTTTATTAAATCCTCAAAGGCGCTCCGTAACGGATTTGCCACTCCCGAAGAGGCAAAGCTCAACCAGTCGCGGACATGGTTTAATCAATATATCAAGAACGAGACTCGATCAAGCAGGGAGCAACTTCTAACTCCCAAGGTCCAGCCTCTTACTATTTGCAGCAACTACAAGCCCCCTGGACTCGACTGTTCAAATATCATTCTTGCTGGATTCAACGGACAGTGGAGAGTCCTAATTTTTGAGCGGCAGGACAAGTCTCTTGACTTTGACATTGCCGTATGGGCTGGCTGTAACTATCGGTTTCACTCTGAAGTGATCAAGCAAAGCATTATCTCAAAACACGGCACCGAAACCTACAACATTTGGAGAAACATGGTGAAGGCAGATATTGATTCGCTCAGAGAACTTATCAAGGTCATGAGTTCTCAGGTTGATTCAGTGCCTTGGTCATACACTTGCTCAATCAGCGCTGCTCGACTTTGTCAACAAGTCGGCATTAGTACCTACAGGGGAGCCGCTTTCCTTTTCCCTCCGACCTATCGATAGCAAGCAAATAAGTAACTAGTAAACAATCAAGTAGTTACCATTGGGGCATAACCACCCGCCCAATTGGCTTGGCATAGGTATTCAGCAGCTGCTCTGTCCTATGCCCTGCCACTGCCGCCAGGTCAGCGGGTGAGTTCCCCATTGCCAATGCGTGACTCAGGAACGAATGGCGTTGGGCATAAAGCCGTCGAGGTTCAATGCCCACCCTTCTCTGGGACCGCTTCCAGACCCGCTCAAGACCAGAGTCATACAGGTGCCCATAGGTCTTAGGGGTGACGAACACCAGCCCTGTTCGGGTATCCAGTCCCAATGCCCCCATCTGCTCCTTGTGCTCCTGGAGCAGCACCACCAGGTCATCACGCAGCGGCACCACCCGACTCTTCCCTGTCTTTGTGCCGCTCCATTGCCTCCGCTGCGTTGAGACCCCGTC
>VGQR01000477.1 GCA_016882345.1 Cyanobacteria bacterium K_DeepCast_35m_m2_023 | reverse complement strand
CAGGGGATCAGGTGGCAGTGCTCAATGGCGGAGACGGCCTGCACAGCCATCCCAGCCAGGGTTTGCTGGACCTGTTCACCCTGGCGCGTCACTTTGCCCCACAGGCGCCAGGGCCCGAGGCATTACGGGGCAAGTGCATCGTGATCGTTGGCGATGTGCTGCATTCCCGCGTGGCCCGCTCCAACCTGTGGGCGCTCACCGCCTGTGGGGCCGATGTGCGCTTGTGTGGCCCGCCGACGCTGGTGCCCGATGCGTTTGGCGCGTTCGTCGATGCGCCGCCCCCGGGACAACGCCATGATCCGGTCCTCCAGCGCGGTTCGGTCGTGATCTGCCGCAGTCTCGAGCAGGCCTTGCCTGGGGCTGATGCGGTGATGACGTTGCGGCTGCAGAAGGAGCGCATGCAACAGCACCTGCTCACCAGCCTGGAGGGGTATCACTGGCGCTATGGCCTCAGTCATGAGCGCCTGGCCCTGTGTGGCCAGCCAGTCCCGGTGTTGCATCCAGGGCCGGTCAACCGTGGGGTCGAAATGACAGGCGCGTTGCTCGATGATCCGAGCGTTTGCCTGGTCGAGGAGCAGGTGCGCAATGGCATCCCTGTGCGGATGGCGCTGCTGTACCTGCTTCAGAGCATCTTGAAGCCATCGAGCAGCAGCCCATAGAGCAGCCCTAGGCGAGCCATGTCCAGCAATGACGCGTTGAAGTGTTGACTGCGTTGGCGTCGCAAAGGTCCCCGCGCGCGCGCCGCAATCTCGATGACCAGGACGCAGATCAAGGAACTGAGGGGATCCAGCGCTGAGACCGTGCCGCTGACCGAGCCCAGCGCTCCACCCAGGGTGTAGCTGACCAGCAGCACGATCAGTTGCAGTGATAGGCGGCGCCAGGGGTTGATGGCCCATTCGCCCAGACGCGAACCCGACCCCAGGATCAGGCGTTGGAACCGGGTCTGCTGCAGCTGAGGTGGCAAAAGGGTGCAGGGGAGGCGGTCGTGGTGATCCCCATCACCCAGCCCAGTCCTGCTACCCCATATCTACACCATCTATGGCGCGTGTGACCGGTTTGGCCACCACTGATAGGGGATTCCAATAAAAAAGCCCGGAGCGCATGGCCCGGGCTGGGTGATGGGGACGGTGCAACCAAAGCGCCTGCCGACCCGTTCGGCAAGGGGGGTTCAGCCGTCGCTGTCTTTCTTGCGGGATGTTTTGCCTTCCAACAGCTCGAGCAGGGCTTCCATCTGGGCCATCACACCGCGGACCTCACCGGCTTCCGGGAGCAGGCCGTCTTCCATGACTCCCTGGTGCATCTCCCGTAATTCCTGACGGATGTAGCGCAGGTGACTGACGACCTGTTCGCGCTTCGATTGCGACATGGACCTGGCACGCAGAGGCTTGCTGACCTCTCTTTTACCCTATCGCCCGCTTACTTCTGGCCGAACTGGGCTTTGGCCTGCTCATAGAAGCTTTCGCTGACCTCGCTCAGCCCCGCTTCGCTGGCCAGGCTCTCGATGCGGCGGCGCACCACGGGGCGCACAAAGAAGGGCACCTCCTTGAGGCGGCTTTCCGCTTCTGCAGCCCAGTTCATGGCGGTCGTCAGGCCATCGGCTGCTGAAGGTTAGGGATCGATGCGGCCTTCAGGCGCGTGGATCGCCGCGCAGATTTGCCTTGCGTTTGTTGAGCCACCAGCCGTATTCGGGTGGCCACAGCGCAAAGTCGGCGTCCCAGTCCAGGGCCCGGGCCGCATGCAAGGGCCAGTGCGGATCGTCCAGGGCCTGCCGGCCGATGGCGATCAGATCCGCATCCCCGGCCTCCAAGATCGCTTCGGCCTGTGGTCCATCAAGAATCAGGCCGACGGCCATGGTCTTCAGACCCGCCTGCCGGCGCACGGCGGCGGCGTAGGGAACCTGGAAGCCCGGCCTGCGCGGGATCGGTTGCGCCGTAGCCAGGCCCGTTAGCCCGCCCGAGGAGCAGTCCACCACGTCCACATCCAGAGCCTTCAGCGCTGTGGCGAAGGCAACGGTGTCATTCAGATCCCAGCCGTCTGCACCGTCGAGCGCGGAGACCCGCACAAACAGAGGTTTGCTGGCGGGCCATACCTGGCGCACGCTGCGCACGATCTCCAGTGGCAACCGCATGCGTCCGGCCCGATCGCCGCAGTAGTGGTCTTGGCGTTGGTTGCTGATCGGCGACAGAAACTGTGCCAGCAGGTAGCCATGGGCTGCATGCAGTTCAACGATGTCGTACCCGGCGCGCGCGGCGCG
>VGQR01000476.1 GCA_016882345.1 Cyanobacteria bacterium K_DeepCast_35m_m2_023 | reverse complement strand
GCGGGTGGCTGAAACCCTGGTGCGCTGAGGGTTGAGATAGGTTGGCTGCACCCGGCCCAAGCCGGACTACATCCGCCGCCGTGGCAGAGACCCTTCTCTTCAACGCCCTGCGCGAAGCCATCGATGAAGAGATGGCGCGCGACCCACACGTCTGCGTCATGGGCGAAGACGTGGGCCACTATGGCGGCTCCTACAAAGTCACCAAGGATCTTTACGACAAGTACGGCGAGCTGCGGGTGCTGGATACCCCGATCGCCGAAAACGCCTTCACGGGCATGGCCGTCGGCGCCGCGATGACGGGCCTGCGACCCATTGTCGAAGGCATGAACATGGGTTTCCTGCTGCTCGCTTTCAACCAGATCTCCAACAACATGGGGATGTTGCGCTACACCAGCGGCGGCAACTACACCATTCCAGCTGTGGTGCGTGGTCCAGGTGGTGTCGGCCGTCAGCTGGGGGCCGAACACAGCCAGCGCCTCGAGGCTTATTTTCACGCCGTGCCCGGCATCAAGATCGTTGCGGTCAGCACGCCCACCAATGCCAAAGGCCTGATGAAGGCCGCCATTCGTGACAACAACCCCGTGCTGTTCTTTGAGCACGTGTTGCTTTACAACCTCAGTGAAGAGATTCCTGAGGGCGACTACATCTGCGCTCTTGATCGCGCTGAGGTCGTTCGTGAGGGCAGTGATGTGACGATTCTGACCTACTCGCGCATGCGTCACCATTGCATCAAGGCGGTCGAGCAGCTCGAGAACGAAGGCATCAGCGTTGAGCTGATTGATCTGATTAGCCTCAAGCCCTTCGACATGGCAACGATCAATGCCTCAATCAAAAAGACTCACAAGGTGATCGTCGTCGAAGAGTGCATGAAGACCGGCGGCATCGGTGCCGAACTGTTGGCCCTGATCACCGAACAGTGTTTCGATGAACTCGATGCCCGGCCGATCCGCCTCTCTTCCCAGGACATCCCCACGCCCTACAACGGTGCCCTTGAAAATCTGACCATCATTCAGCCCCATCAGATTGTCGAGGCCGCCAAGGCCCTGACCGCCGGTCAGGTTTGAGATGGCACGCCAACAGGGGTGGATCGCCCTGATTCTGGCGCTGGCCATCGCGGCTGGGGCACTGCTGTTCACGTTCCCATTGCAGCTCGGTCTCGATCTGCGCGGTGGCAGCCAGCTGATGCTGCAGGTGATGCCTGCCGGATCAGTCACACGCGTGCAGAGCGAGCAACTCGAAGCGGTCAAGGAAGTGCTCGAACGGCGCATCAACGGCCTGGGTGTGGCCGAGTCGACACTGCAGACCGTGGGCAACGACCAGTTAATGTTGCAACTGCCTGGTGAACAGGATCCGACCCGGGCAGCCAAGGTGCTCGGCACCACAGCCCTGCTTGAGTTCCGGGCCCAGAAACCCGGCACTGAACAAGAGATGCAGGGACTGCTGCAGCTCAAGCGCCAGGCCACCGCCGTCCTCAACCGCCTGAAGCCGTCAACGGCCGCCGATGGCGATCCCGCCACCGACGGCAGCGCTGTCAAACCCCCCGATCCGAGCTTTGCGGCTGATCAGCTGGCCGCCTCGCTGCGTCAGCTCGGGGTTGCAGTGCCCCCTGACAGCAGTGAGAGCAAGCAGCTCGAGCTGCTGTTGGATGCGGTTAACACACGCATCGTCGCCCTGTACGAGCCATCCCAACTCACCGGTCGCGATCTGATCAGCGCTGGCCGTCAGCAACAACAGTCGGGCAGCGCCTGGGATGTCACCCTCTCCTTCAATCGACAGGGCGGCGATCAATTCGCGGCCCTGACCCAATCCATTGCCGGTACCGGGCGTCTGCTGGGCATCGTGCTCGATGGCCGCTCGATCAGCGAGGCGAGCGTGGGGCCCGAATTCAAGGCGGCTGGGATCAGCGGCGGAGGTGCCTCGATCACCGGCAATTTCACGGCTGAAGAGGCCCGCGACCTTGAAGTGCAGTTGCGTGGCGGCTCCTTGCCCCTGCCTGTGCGCATCATTGAGGTGCGCACGATTGGTCCCTCACTTGGTGCTGAAAACATCCGCACCAGCCTGGCCGCTGGCCTCAGCGGTCTCGGATTGGTGGCGCTGTTCATGGTGCTGGTTTATCGCTTACCAGGCCTGGTGGCCGTCATTTCGCTCAGTCTTTACGCCTTGTTCAACCTGGCGGTTTATGCGTTGATTCCGGTCACGCTCACACTGCCCGGCATCGCAGGCTTCATTCTGTCGATTGGCATGGCTGTCGACGC
>VGQR01000475.1 GCA_016882345.1 Cyanobacteria bacterium K_DeepCast_35m_m2_023 | reverse complement strand
CGCTGACCCAGTTCAAAATCTGCCAAAGCCTTACCCCAGCAGCGTGGACGTCCTTCTGAACTTTAGGGGTCCAGGGCCGATTCAACACAACCCTGCCCGCCGAGGAGGATTGTTTTGTGACGACACGCCGATCGGTGGTAGCGCCAGGCTGGCCGGCCGGCGCAACATAGGCTGACCGTGCCTCAGCGCCGATGACCGCAGAGCTCGTGGCCCGACTCGGCAGCGCCGAGCTGCGCTTTGCGCTCGAGATGAACCGGGTGCTGCTGCTCGGTCGCTCGAACCAGGCCGACCTGCAACTGCCACAGGACTGGACGTTGGTCTCCGGACGTCACCTGGAACTGCAGCTCGACAGTGACAGCAATGGCCAACCGCAACTGTCAGTTCGCGATGGCTGCGACGGCAGAGCCAGCACCAACGGCACCCTGCTGGAGCAAACCGTGCTGCCGGCTGACCGCTGGACGACCGTGCCCGCCGAACAGCGGCTGCAGATCGGCCAACCGGCCCAGGCGGCGGTGCATCTCTGGCTGACGGGCGCAGGTGCCACGGGCTCCAGCTCGAGCAGCGATTCCGCGGGGATCGGCAGCGAGACCCCACTGCCGCCCCAGGGGCTCACGATCGGGCGGGGCAGCCAGTGCGACGTCCAGGTCGAGGGGCCGACCATCTCGCGCGTGCACTGCCTGATCAAGGCCCAGGGCGGTGCCGTGGTGCTGGTCGACCAGAGCCAGAACGGAGTGTTCGTCAACGACCTGCGGGTGCAGGGCCAGACGGAACTGCAGGTTGGCGATGCCATCAAAATCGGCACCACCCAGTTCCAATGGCTGGGCGATCGTCTGGAGCGCTCCAGCTCGGGCCGGCAGTACCGGATCGATGTGCGCAACCTCTGGCTCAAGGGCAGGGTCAACAACGCCAACCTCTCGATCGAACCGGGCCAGCTGGTGGCCTTTGTCGGCGGCAGTGGGGCGGGCAAATCGAGCCTGCTGACCACGATCGTCGGTCAGAACATGGGCTACAGCGGCACGATTCGCATCAACGGCAGCGAGCTGCGCCACAGCTACGAAGCGATCAAGCAGGAGATCGGCTTTGTCCCCCAGGACGACATCGTCCACCTCGATCTGACCGTCGAAGAGGTGCTGCGTTATTCGGCGCGCCTCAAACTGCCCGATCGCGAACAACAGCGCCAGGCCGTCGAACGGGTGTTGCAGGAACTCGAGATCGGCCATCGCCGCAAGGCGCTGGTGCGCAACCTGTCGGGAGGTCAGCGCAAACGGGTGAGCATCGGTGTCGAATTGATCGCCGACCCCCGCATCCTGTGCCTGGACGAGCCGACCAGCGGCCTCGATCCCGGCCTCGACAAGCGCATGATGCAACTGCTGCGCAGCCTGGCTGATGCGGGGCGCACCGTGATGTTGGTGACCCATGCCACCAACAACGTGATGCTCTGCGATCAGGTGGTGTTCCTGGGTCGCGGCGGCCACCTCTGCTACGCCGGGCCACCCCAGCACTGCGCAACCCACTTCGGTGTTGAGGGGGACTTCGCCGACATCTACCAACACCTCGAAACCAGCGATGAGGCGATCGCCGCCATCGCCGAGGCGACACGATCCCAGCAGCAGCTCCCCGCCCTGGGCGAGGCTGGGGCTGATGGCGCCTCCGGGACGGCCAGCCAGACGCGTCAGCGGCTGGGGGTGGGGTTGATCGTGCAACTGCTGCAGCAGTTCACGACCCTATTGTTGCGCGATGCAACCCTGGGCCTGCGGGATCGCACGTCGCTGCTGCTCAACTGCCTGACGACGCCGGTGGCGATCGCCTTGATTTCGTTCGCCGCCAACGACCGCGGCATTTTTCTGGATACCCAGAAATTGGATGGCAACAGCTATCCCGATGGACTGCGGGCCCTGTTTGTGATCGTCTGTGCGGCGATCTGGGTCGGCTTGTCGACCTCGCTGCAGGCCCTGGTCAAGGAGCGCCCGATCTTCCGGCGAGAGCGCTCGTTCAACCTGCTGCCCGAAGCCTATGTGGCCTCGAAGACAGCCTGGATGGGACTGCAGGCCGTGTTGCAGGCGCTGATGATCATGGTGGCGGCCAGCTTGTTCTTTGATCCGCCCCTGGGGCAATACATCAGTTGGCCCCTGGCTGTTGGCCTGGTGGGCTTGCTGACCCTGGTCTCCATCGGGGCCCAGTCCCTGCTGGTCTCCAGTCTGGTGACCAATAGCCAACAGGCCAGCAGTGCAGCCCCACTGCTGTTGATCCCCCAGTTG
>VGQR01000474.1 GCA_016882345.1 Cyanobacteria bacterium K_DeepCast_35m_m2_023 | reverse complement strand
GGCGCTGGGGCGAGCCGAGGTACTCGACCGGGTTGCTGAAACGCCCCTGGCCTGTCCAACCCATCCCCTGAATCGCCTGAGGCAGATGCACGGCGGGGCAGAACAGTGTGCTGGGGGAACTGAAGCCCACCACGGTGCTCTGCAGGGTGAAAACGTAGACAACCTCCCAGGGGTTGCGCCCTTCGGGCTGGCGTGACAGTGCCGTGCTGCCATCGGGGAGGGAGCTCGCCAGGCTGCGGGAGAAGGGCCCCACCGCGTCGTCCTGCAGATCGGCGTGATCCAGCAGGGCGACCCTCTGGGCATCCATGCGCAGACCGAACATCTCCCAGAGGCCCAGGCAGGCCATGCCACCGAACAACTCTTCAAGCAGCGAATCGCGGGTGGGGTAGCGCGAATTCAGCACCGCCTGCTCAAACTGAAGCGCCCGAGACCACGGCGATGGCAGCGAGTTCACCCTGTTGGTCGACGCTTCGTAAACCAGGCTCTTGGCGATCGTCGCCAGGCTCTGCTGATCGCGCCCCTGCCACTCTCCAGCCCGGGCACCTCCTGCCAGCGGTGGGTCTGTCTTGGGAAACCAGGGGATCTGCGTGATGTCCTGGAATTGTGATGAGGTCATTGGTCTCAGGGAGGATCGGTCGTTGTCGTGAGGCTTCAGGCCACCAGGTTCCAGAGGCAATCCGCAAGGCCGGCCATGCCGCGGTGTGGAATTTCGTCCGAGCTCAGAGAGTCCATGCGCACCTTGATGGCCTCCACTGTGTCGGTCGATTCCGCCCGCCTTGGTCGTGCTTTGCCCTGCACCACCCGGCTGAGGTTGTTCTCAAAGCGATCGCTGGGCACCAGCAGCGATGCGGTCATCAGCTCTTGCCTGAACCCGCTGCCGAGGTTGCTGGCGATCTGATTCAGCCACTGCAGCAGGGTGTCGCAGTACTGATCGATGGCGCTCTGCACCGTCAGCTGCTCCTTGTCGCGGATGCCGGGCCGACCGCCCCGGCTGGTACTTGCTCCGGCTGGGTGGAAGAAACGCTGTGCCCAGGGGGCACCACTCAGGAACGTGCGCATCGGCACCTTCTGGGCGTCATTGATCTCCAGGCTGATGTTGTTGCGCCAGGCCACGGCAAAGCGGGCCCCACGGGCCAGGGCCTCGGCCACAATCTCGTTATCGGGGAGGTCCTCCCAGCCCACACTCTGCTGTTCTCGGCGGCTGAGCACGTGGGCGTAGCCATCGCTGCTGGGGCCTGGATGGCAGATGCCGAGGGCTGCCAGCAGTTCCACCACATGGGCGGCGTTCGACTGGGAGGTGCCGCCGATGCTGAAGCCATAGCGGGCCTTGATGTCGCTCCCCACCAGATACACGCGATTAAAACAAGCGCGGCCGCTGCTTCGCAGGTATTGCAGGGCGGCGTCTGTATTGAGTTGGAAGTTGCGCGATTCGGCATGCACGCCGGTGTCGTCATCGGCCATGCCCTCAAAATCGAAGTAGGGCAGCAGCAGCGACGCCTGCACCTGAATGCTGGTGAGGCCCTGACGCTTCAGCCAGTTCTTCAGCATCTGCCCCAGGGTCGGAACACCGGAGGCGCCGGTGCCACCAAACACGCTGCCGAACAGGTGGATCACGGGGGGATCCCCACTGCCTGCCGCCGTCTGAATGTCGCTGAGCATTTGCTGCCACTGGCCCACCTGGGCTTCCTTGTCGAGGCTGATGCGGCTCATCACAGCCGAGCCGATCGGCGGCCGCCCGCGGAAGCCCACCTCCAAATCGGCGCTCTGCTCTTCCGGTGGGAAGAGACAGTCGAACAGGGCGGCCACGCCAGGCGCCTGGGTGCGCAGCACGGCCTTGGGGAACACCTGATCGAGGCTGATGGCTCCGGTTGACGTGCTCAGCGGGCTCCACTGGCCGTAGTCCCTCAGTTCACCGCGGGCAAAGCGGTCGCTGTTGCGACCGACGGCACGCCGCATCACCCCGTAGCGGTTGATGGCGGTCTGGGCACGCACCAGCAGGGCACTTTGCTGGTCTGGCTCCACCAGAAACACGCCGAGCCTGGCTGGATTGCCATCCTGGTCAGCCAGCAGGCCGCAGGCGTGCAGGTGAACCAGGGCTTCGATGCATTTGGCACCGGTGCCGCCGACGCCGATCGCAAAAATCTGTTTCATCTCAACGGCTCCCCAGAAGGGTCACGGCGCCTGGCACCACGAGGCGGTAGGTGCGAGGTGAGGCGAGCAGGGTGGGCAGCCAGAACAGGATCACAACGTCCAACAGGACGAAA
>VGQR01000473.1 GCA_016882345.1 Cyanobacteria bacterium K_DeepCast_35m_m2_023 | reverse complement strand
AGCATGTTGAAGGAGAGTTTTGGGCTGAAATTATTATTGATGTTGTCAATCAACGCGGTGTTCTTGCAATCATCGCATCAGTAATTGCCGAGGCTGATTCTAACATAGCAGATATTCATGTTGATCCCCGAGATGGCCGTCATAATTCGATAAGTTTTTTATTAAGTGTCTACAATCGTTCTCATTTAGCAAAAATCATGAAAAAATTACGAGCCATCAAATATGTATCCCGGATTTATCGAAAGAAAAAAGGTTAATTTATGAAAAAAATCATTAACTCACCCTATGCGCCAAAAGCAATAGGTGCATATAATCAAGCGGTTCAAGCAGGAAATTATGTCTATTTATCCGGACAAATTGCTTTAAATCCTGAAACCGGACTTATGCAAAGCCAAGTGTTTGAAGAGCAAGTGCATCAGGTGTTTAGAAATATGCGTTCAGTCTGTCAGGCAACAGGTGGGGATTTACATGATCTGGTGAAATTGACTGTTTTTCTAACTGATATGGTGAATTTCCAGTCTTTTAATGATATCATGCAGGATTATTTTTTAGATATTCCTTATCCTGCACGTTCTGTTGTCGCATGTTTAGATTTGCCTAAAAATGCATTAATTGAAATTGAAGGTATCCTGTTTTTAGAATCTTAAGACTTTATCAATGAGTTTATTATTAAGTTTACAAAATGCTGAATTAAAATATTCAAATAAGCAAATTTTATCTGGTGCCAATTGGCAAATTCATACTGGTCAACGGTTCGCACTGATTGGCAGGAATGGTGCGGGAAAATCAACCCTCATGCAGGTTCTTGCAGGCCAAATAACATTGGATAAGGGAACGATTAGTTATCAAAAAGGTTTAAAAACTGCAACTTTACCACAAGATTTATCCAAGTCTTTTGGTCAAACTGTTTTTGAAGATATTTATTATCGAGTGATTGCACAGGGCGGATTAAACCCCCAAATTAAAATTTCTGATTTTTATATAGAAGATGGTCAATTAAAACTGGATGCAATGCATCATGATGATCCAATGTTACTCGACTTTGTGAATAAATGTAATCAATATTGTCGTGTCATGCAGCTGAAGTATCATGTGGAGTGGCTTTCTATGTCAGGCGGTATGAAACGTCGCTCTGCATTGGTCGCGGCTTTATTGGTTGAACCGGATGTTTTGTTTCTAGATGAACCGACCAACCACTTGGATATTCAAGCGATTGTTTGGTTAGAGCAATATTTGTTATCTTTTAAGGGGGCAGTAATTTTTGTGACCCATGATAGGTATTTTCTAAAAGCTGTTGCCAATCATATTATGGCTTTAGAGTTTGAGTTATTAAAACAATACAATGATGGGTATGAGGCATATTTGACTCAGAGAGATGCCGAATTAGCTGCAATCGAAAATGAAAACAATCGATTAAAAAATCGATTAGCAGCTGAAGAGCATTGGTTACATCGAGGTGTAACAGCAAGGCGTGCTCGTAATCAAGGTCGATTAAATGCATTAATTCAATTAAGACAAGTCATTGCTGAACGGCAAAAAAATATGGGGATGCCTGGGCAATGGAACCCTCAAATCATTGGCTCGGGTCGTGTATTATTTACCGCTGAAAATGTAAAATATACTTATCCAGATCAAAACATTATTGACGATTTTTCATTCATATTAATGCGAGGTGATAAGCTAGGAATTGTTGGTCCCAATGGATGTGGAAAAACAACATTGGCTAAGTTGTTATTAGGTGAGTTAGTTCCACATCGGGGAAGTATTAAATTTTCTAATCGTTTAGAGCCAATATATTTTGATCAGCTTCAAAAACAATTAAATGGTGAACAAACTCTCATGCATAATATTGCTAACGGTGCAGAATATGTTGAATTACCGGAGGGGAGGGTCCATGTTGCTGGCTATCTAAAAAACTTTTCGTTTATGCCTGAACAGTTGCAGCGTCCTGTGCACACTTTATCAGGAGGGGAAAAGCAGCGTTTGATGCTTGCAAAATGTCTGGCTAAACAAGGCAATTTAATGATTTTTGATGAGCCCAGTAATGATCTTGATTTAGACAGTTTAGAACAACTTGCTTCCATGATGGTTTCCTATACAGGAACATTTATTTTAATAAGTCATGATAGGGCCTTGATCGAAGATGTGGTGACTCGTTTATTGGTATGGGAAGCACCTGGCGTTTTTAAAGAAATTTTACCCAGTGAATGGGATCCTAAAAAATATGTAGTGAGGTCGAATGAACCGTCATCCAAAACCATGTCAAAACCAAAACT
>VGQR01000472.1 GCA_016882345.1 Cyanobacteria bacterium K_DeepCast_35m_m2_023 | reverse complement strand
CCTGGGTAGCCGCCAGCGCCATAGATATTCGGATGACTCTTTATCGCGACTGATAGGTCTTTATTATTACAGGCAAAACTTACAAGTGCTATGATTGCATTTCTTTGCGCTAGCGCCAAATTTGAGCCAATATAGGTGTCTGCTTCATCTTCGCTCGATACAATATATAAAATATCATGCTTATGGCTTGATTCAGATTCTATGGATAAGCATGACTTGTTTCTGAATATATCAGGATAATTTGATGGAGTATAGAGCTCTTCAAAATCGTTTTTTAGGCAGGAGGCTAGTTGTGAATCTGTAAGACACAATGAAGTAGTCTCTGATGAAGCTAGTCGATCCAGTACAGAGTATGAGCAAAGACCTGTTGATGGATATTCATTGAAATATACGGCAAATGGCCTTTTAGTACCTCTCTCATGAATGTAAGTAGGTATACCAAGTTGTTGTGCAAGGAACCATGGGGCTACGTACGGAGCCAGTCTTCCATTAAATAATACGACTGCACTCGGAGCAATCAAAGACCAATTATGGGCTACAACTAGAGCCTCTAACAGGATTGTCTTTGAGAAATAGTCCTTTAGGACTGGTCCTATTTCTTCAATATCATGTCTTGATATACGGAAGTGTGTTAGACACGAAAGAGTTGATAACTCTGTCAATGTAGACAGAAGATCTATAAGAGACAGCTGAATCTTCTTGTCTATATGAGTAAACCATTCCAACTGTTGGATGGTTTCTGTATTGATCGACCCTAATTCATAATCAATCAGCCACTCAGGCTTCTCGGCATGATAAAAGGTAGAGAAATAGTCTTTGTATCTGGCATTGCATGTAGCACAGACTACAGAAGCTTCTGCTGAGCCTGGGATGAAGCTTCGTGATACTGCACATTCTAATCGGCCATTATGGCTACACGTAAATATTCTTGGTGTATAAGACTGGTATTCCCGCTGTAGTCGATCTGCAACTAACCAGTCAACCTGGTGATGAACAGACCAACATGTGAAATACGGGAATAAGTCAATGTATTTCATTATGCTTTAGAAACGTCATGGATTATCTTCATTAAGCTCAGATCGGGGTAGAATGCACGCTGGATATCATCGGTTCTATCCAGCGCCTCTAACAGTTGCAATGGCGAAATATCTTTCAGTGATGAAATTAGTCTATTAGGGTCAATCCGACCATTCGTCTTCCTCATTACCTTCTTGTTCGGGTAAAAGAATTGATCTTTCAAAGAAAGATGATTCGAATTGAGGCCAAGAGCATTCAGTATTGCCAGGAGTGCCGTTTCACGATTATAAAATACAAGGTCTTCGTATCTAGTAAATAGGAGACCTGCTCTACGTTTTGAAATAATGTCTTCTGGAAAGAAACAACGATACCAGCTTATGATTTGCTCGTAAGTCCAGCCTCTATCCTTGTTGGGATCTATGATTGATGCAATATTGCATATAGGATGTCGAACATTAAAGATAACTGGGAGACCCGGATAGAGTAGCTCCAGAATAAATCCATATCGAGCCAGATCTGGTATCTTGACTATATAATACGGCTTAGACTCCCTAATACTCTTGGGAACAAGTGATAGATGAAACTTATTAAAGTAGTCTGCAAGTGTCGAAGGGTATTCACTGCATATAAGATCGTGAACATTATAGAAAATCTCAAGATCGACAGGGTCGCCGCTAAATTCATCCCATCTCGAATACCATGTCTTCACGTTGCTCAATGTAGAATCTAACAATCTCTTAAACGAACACGTTCCACGCGATCCCAGAGCTAATTCTCTAAACTCTTGCTGACTACTAAAGTTATTTGTATTCCTAAGAACTGCTTCTGCAAAAAAGTTGAGGTAATGAGGATCATTGATTACATATACATCTGGGTGTTGTGATAAAAATGCGGACGTTAATGTTGTACCACTACGCTCTGGCCCTACAATAAATCCTGCTAGCTTCATGGCTTGTCTTAATACCTGCTGAATGCTAGCATGTTCATGTCTTCTATATGCTCACTGGAGTGCGCAGGCCTTGCTCCGAAGACTGAATCTACAAATTGCAGCTGTAACATATATCGTTCTGCTCCGTAGTGCACAGGTGTTCCTCTATGAAGGTTCTGAGTATCGGCAAAGATTGCTGTGCCTTTAGCACCAGTCACAACATTTGGCGTTAAACCAGAATTAATAACCTCTAGCGACGATAAGCGCCCATCTCTATTCAGCCATTCCGGAAGGTACTTTCTGTATTGAGCTGAAGTCTTCTCTATATAGAC
>VGQR01000471.1 GCA_016882345.1 Cyanobacteria bacterium K_DeepCast_35m_m2_023 | reverse complement strand
GTGACGATGTTCAGCGTTCCTGCCCATGCCTAAGCTCCCGCACCTTTCCGGCCGGGAGATCATCAGCGCGCTGGAACGGCTTGGGTTCGAGGCGGTTCGCCAAAACGGCAGCCATGTGGTGATGCGCTCCGGCAGTCGCGGTTGCGTTGTTCCTCTGCACAAGACCGTCAAGGTGGGAACCCTGGCGGGTTTGCTGCGGCAGGCTCAGGTTGATGTTCAGGAGTTCCTGGATCGTCTTTGAGAAGGATCCAGAGGATGCGGAGGTGGCGGCCGGAGCAGGTGATCTCTGCGACGTGGCTGCCGGTGTTGAGGTTGGTCCGGCCACATGGGCAAAGGCCATTGCGGAGGAGCTTGGCGCGCATGGCCCACCTCAGCGGATGGTTGATAGCGAGTCTGGACCGTATTCGCCGCGCTTTGAGCCTTGTCGGGCCTGTGGCCGCAAACAAAGAACCCAAGGCCAGGCCTGCGTTTTGGGGATGGAGTCAATCGGACTCGAACCGCTGACCCCTTGCTTGCCGCCGGTCCACAGGCCCACCGGCCGCATCCCTGTGCCGGTCTCAGGGGCGCCGCGGCACCACTTGCAGGCCGATCGGCGCCAGGGCGATCAGGGCCAGCTTGATGTGTTGGATGCCAAAGGGGATCCCAATGACTGTGATGAAGCAGGCCAGGGCTGAGGTGAGGTGGCCGATGGCCAGCCACCAGCCGGCCACGACAAACCAGATCACGTTGCCAACCAGGCCCAAAGGGCCGGTGCCAAAGTCGCTTTGGCCAGTCAGCTCACGCCGGCTGACGGCTTCTTGGCCAAAGGGCCAAAAGGAGAAGTTGCCGATTACAAAGCAGGCCCGCGCCCAGGGGATGCCGACGATCGTGAGGGCGCAGACCACGCCCGCCAGCCACCAGCCCAGGCCCATCACCAGGCCACCGAGCACGAACCAGAGGACGTTGAGCAGGAAGCGGAGCATGGCTGCAGGTTGGCAGGTTTTGACGCCTGACGCCCCCTCTGCCAGCACAGAGGGCTTTGCACTCGTACCGGTGGCCTTGATTGCTGATCTGCTCAACGCGTCGAGTTTAGTGCAGGTTGAGCTGGTCTTGATTCATCCCTTCCGTCCTGAGTTGCAGGACAAGCTGAGAGTGAACAAGCACAAGAGATCTCTCATCGCCTGACGATCAAGGCTGAACGATTCAGTTCAATCAGCTGATGGTCGGCAAACAGAGCTGCGAGCTCAGGTAGCAATGGAATCAATAAAGTGGCCAGCTCGCGGTTGTTGATGTTGCCCGTGGTGACAACCAACAGCTGCGATGGATTTCCCTGCAGCAGCTGACACTGGATGAAGTCAGTATCCTTGCTGAACACCATGCGGCCCTCGCGGTCAGCCACCGCGCTGATCGTTGCATCAGAGCTGCACAAACGATCGAGGCAGCTGTGCGGCGTACTGCAGTACGGCGGTGATGTCAGCAGCATCCAGGTCCGGATAGTCAGCCAGGATTTCAGCGGTGCCCATGCCAGAGGAGAGAAGATCCAGCACCATCTCAACCGGGTAGCGCAAACCGCGGACTGTTGGTTTCCCGTGGCAGACCGCGGGATCCATGGCTTGGATTGCTTCTGGTTCGCTACGCGGCCCCCAGGGCAAGATGGGGCCTATGGGCCTGCAAGGTATTCAGGGCCTGCCGGGTACTGCTGGAGAACGAACTGGCGCTGTGCATCGCCGATGCCCATTCAGGTGCGCTGCTTCCAGCGCTGGGGATCTTGGCGGCCGTGCAGGGCGATCACGAGAATTTCAGTGCCCTGCTCGCGGAACTAGACGGCATCGGGATATCGACTCAGCACCACCCTGCGGATCTGACCGTGAATCAGGGGAAACGATTGGGGATTGAGGCGAATGCGCTTCACCGCAGCAGCAACGGTGTTGGCCAAGTCGTGGGCCAACGCCGACTCACGCTTGCCATACCAGCGCTGGGTTTCAAGAAGATCCTCCAGCGCCTCCGGCAGGAAGCGAACCAAGGTGAGTGTCATCCGCAGCCGAGCTGGCTGCGCACCTCATCCCAGGGCACTGCTGCGGCAGGGTTGGCGAGATGGGCCGTCCAGCGCCGATCCAGCTCAGCGCAGAGGGCAGAATCGAGCGGCAGCGCCCCTTCCCGGGTCTCGTCATCGAGGCTGTCCCAGAGGGTGATCGCCAGGGCGAGCCGTTCGTTCTGGGGCAGCTGAAGCAGGTCAGACATCGGTGTCATCGCCACCAGGAACGGCTGAAAAACAAACGTGGGCACGCTCCATGGCGGGCAAG
>VGQR01000470.1 GCA_016882345.1 Cyanobacteria bacterium K_DeepCast_35m_m2_023 | reverse complement strand
GTTTGAGCAACCCCACCACGACGAGGATTCCGCCGCTGAAGACGGGTCAGCCGAGTCCGCCGCCGAACCAGAGCCCGAGACCTGCAACGCGGTCGCGCCACGGCTGCCGGATGGGTTTGCGTTTCCGTTGATGGCCAAGGCCGCCACCGGCGGCTACGACGGCAAGGGCACGCGGGTGCTGCGCAATCAGGCCGAACTCGAATCGCTGCTGCTCGAGGTCGATCCCCACCGTTGGATCCTGGAGGAGCTGGTCGCCTTTGAGCTGGAGCTGGCCCAGCTCGCCTGTCGCGATCGCCATGGACGGGTCCAGTGCTACCCCCTGGTGCAGACCCATCAGCACCAGCAGGTGTGTGACTGGGTTGTGGCGCCGGCTGCCGTCCCCCATGCGGTTCAGGCCCATGCCCGCAACCTGGCGGCATCGCTGCTCACGGCGATCGGCTACGAGGGCATGGTCTCGCTCGAGTTGTTTTATGGACCGGCTGGCCTGCAGGTCAATGAGATCGCTCCACGCACCCACAACGCCGGGCATTTGACGATTGAGGCTTGCCACACCAGCCAGTTCGCCCAGCAGCTGCGCATCGTGGCCGGTCTGCCGATCGGCAATGCCGAGCTCAAGGTCAATGGAGCCCTGATGGTCAATCTGCTGGGATTTGGGCCGGCAGACGCTGACTACGAAAGCCAACGCCAGGCATTGGCCTCGCTGCCCGGTGCCAGCCTGCACTGGTACGGCAAACAGGACACTGGCCTGGGCCGCAAGCTGGGGCACCTGACCTTGACGCTGCAGGCCACGGAACCGCAGCAGCGCATGGACGAGGCGATGGCCCGTCTGGCCGAGGTGCGGCAGATCTGGCCCCTGCCAGATCAGGCCTGAGGGTCTTACAGTTCCTGAGGACTGCCGTGTTGGTGACTGCCTTTCACAGTTTTCTGATCTGACTCCCTTTTCGACATGGGGGGTCTGCAGCGGAAGCAACGTAGGCCGGCCTCGTAGCCGGAAACGGCGCCCCGCCCTTGACCCCCCTTCTGGTTCCACCAGGTCGAACACTGGGGCAAGACGGCACGGTGGTCCAACCTTTTGATTGCGAGAGGAGCCCCGCCTGTGTAGGGCGATCCATCTTCGATGTGTGGCCTTAACGCACCTCGATCAGCTCGGCAGCCGGGTAGCGCACCTTGGCCAACTGGGCGTAGGCATCGTCCTGGGCCCGGTAACCAGCGGCACAGACCACCCAACTGCGGTAGGGCGAGCTTTCGAGTCCCAGCAGGCGGTCGAAGGCGGCGGGGTCAAACCCCTCGATCGGGCAGGTGTCGACCCCCAGCAGCGCCGCTGCGGTCATGAACGTGCCCAGGGCGATGTACACCTGGCGGCCCACCCATTCGGCGATGGCCGTGCTGGGCATTTGCTCGTGCTCGATCAGATTGCGGCGCATCAGATCGGCATAGAACGCCAGCTGCTGCGGTTCCAGATTGCGCGCTTGACAGGTGGCGGTGATCAACCGGTCCAGGTCGCCCTGCTCAATGCGGCGGCGGCCCAGAAACACCACGAGTTCTGCGGCGTCGGTGATCTGGCTCTGGTTCCAGGCGTGGGGCCGCAACTGCTGGCGCAGCTCAGGCGTGCGGATCACTAGAAATTTCCACGGCTGCAGGCCATAGCTCGACGTGCTGAGCACCAGGCTCTTTTCAAGGGTCTGCCAGACGTTGGACTCAATCGAGCGGCTCGGGTCAAAGGTTTTGGTGGCATACCGCCATTGCAGAGCCCCGCGCACGGGATCGCATTCGAAAGCCATGGTGTTGGATCGTTCGCTTCTTAGCATGCATCGGCCATGGGCAATCAGGCGCAGATATCGATCAAATGGTGATCAATGAACGCTTTGTTTCACGCAGCTGACGATCAGAACAGCTGTTCTTACCATTGTTTGACAGGTCCCACTCACGCATCATGTCTCGCACCCATTTGGCCTTTGTTGGCGACCATGGCAATCAGCGTGAGTCGGGCACCCGTTTCCCCTATCGCAACTCGACAGAGGCTGCTGGTGCGGTTGCAGGTCTGATCCGCAGTCATTCCGCGTTTGCCGGGTCGACGGATCTGATCGCTCTGGGGGATCTTGTCTACAACACGGCTGCGAGCACGACCTTTGACGCCAATGTCGGTCAATATTTTAAGGGCACCTCGAAAAATCCGAGATGGCTTGAATTAACGACTAGTCCAGCTATAATCACAACATCCGATTAATTCAGGCCATGGTGCAAAGAGGCTTCTGGGACGAGCAGAACAGAGCCACCAAGCT
>VGQR01000469.1 GCA_016882345.1 Cyanobacteria bacterium K_DeepCast_35m_m2_023 | reverse complement strand
ACCCATCCCCCGGTTCCTCCAGGGTCTTGAGCAGGGCATTGGCCGCAGCTTCGGCCATCGCCTCAGCAGCCTCGAGCACCACCAGGCACCCCGGGGCCTCGACCGCCCGCCGGGCCAGGAAGCGCGACAACTCGCGCACCTGCTCCAGGCGCAGCTGGGGCGGCGAACGCCGGTTCACACCCTCAGCCAGTGCCTGTGAGGCAGTCAGCAGCCGTCCTTGGTGCTGGTACGACGGTTCCACCCACAACAGATCGGGATGGTTGCCGGCCGCCAGACGGCGGCGCAGCAGCGGATCGCCGCCCGGGCCGGCCAACACACCTTCAAGAAATCGCAACGCAGCCAGACGCCGGCCCACCCCGTGGGGCCCGGCCAGCAGATAGGCCGGGGCCAGGCGCTGTTGGGCCAGGCTGGCGCTGAGCAGGGACACCGCCTGCTCCTGGGCGATCAGATCGGCAAACACGGCCGCGGCAGCCATGGCGATCAACCGGCAACGGCCGCCGCCGAGCCCTGGGGGGGCCAACGGCGCTGCAAGGCCTCACGAATGGCGGCGCTGACCTCGGCCGGTTCTCGATCGGCCGCGATCGACTGCCAGCCGCGCTTGGCCGCCAGCTGCGCAAAACCCTGCTGCACCCGGGCCAGAAAGGGTTCGCCGGCCGCCTCGATGCGATCGGCCGGGCGATCGCCGCGACGGCGGCAGGCCTCATCGAGGGGCAGATCGAGCCACAGGGTGAGATCGGGCTGCAGCCCCGCTGTGGCGATCTGCTCCAGTTGATCGATCAATGGCAACGGCAGACCGCGACCATGGCCCTGATAGGCGGCCGTCGAACCGCTGTAGCGATCGCTCAGCACCCAGTGGCCCGCCGCCAGGGCCGGGGCGATCACCTGCTCGACATGCTGGGCCCTGTCGGCGGCATAGAGCAGCAACTCGGCGGTCGGATGGGGGGCCGCCGCTCCGGGGGGGTGCAACAACAGCTGGCGCAGGGCCTGGCCCAGAGCCGTCCCCCCCGGCTCGCGGGTGAGGTGCAGCTCGGCCCCAGCAGCGAGCAGACCCGACCGCGGCAACCAGTCGGCCAAGGCCTGCAGCTGGGTGGATTTGCCGCAGCCGTCGATGCCTTCAAGCACCACGAAACGACCGCGGCGAGGGTCGGCGTCAGTCGGCACGGCGTGGGCTGCTGCTGGGGCCGCCATCCTGAAGCAACAGGGCATTGATCACCACCGTGATCGAGCTGAGGGCCATCAGCAGCGCGGCCAGCGGTGGTGTGAGCAGCACGCCAAACCCCGGCAGCAACACCCCAGCCGCAATCGGTAGCACGATCAGGTTGTAGCCGAAGGCCCAGGCCAGGTTCTGGCGCACCTTGGCCATCGTGGCGCGGGCCAGGCTGATGGCCTCGGGAACGCCGCTGAGACGATCGCCCAGGATCACCAGATCGGCACTGTCCTGGGCCACCTGGGTGCCCGTGCCGACGGCAATACCCAGATCGGCTGCAGCCAGCGCCGGCGCGTCATTGATGCCGTCGCCCACCATCGCCACCGGCCCGTCGCCGCGACGGGCCTCGAGCTGCTGCAACTTGTGTTCGGGCCGCAGATCCCAGGCCAGTTCGCCGGCATCGAGCCCGAGCTGGCTGCCGAGCTGCTGCACCGCCGCAGCGCGGTCGCCGCTCAGCAACCCCAGGTGCAAGCCCAGCCGACGCAGCTGTCGCACCGTCTCGACGGCATCGGCCCGCGGCTGATCGGCCACCTGCACCAACCCCAGCAGTTGGGCGTCGGCAGCCACCGCCAACAGCGAGCCACCCTGATCGAGTCGCTGGCTCGCCAGCGCTTGGAGATCGGGAGCCAGGGACACACCCTGCTGCTCGAGCCACGCGGGGCGTCCCACCCTGACCAGGAGCCGACCCTGAATCGCCTGCACACCTTCGCCTGCGACAGCAGAGGCTTCGCTGACGGCGACAGGACTGAGACCCCGCTGCAGGGCCTCCTGCTTGAGCGCATGGGCAAGCGGGTGGCGGCTCTGGGATTCGACACCGGCAGCCATCGCCACCAGGTCGTCGGCGCTGGCGCCAGCCGCGGGCATGACGGCTGTCACCAGGGGGCGGCCCAGGGTGAGGGTGCCGGTCTTGTCGAACAACACGGTCTTGAGCCGCGACGCCATTTCGATCGCATCACCGCCGCGAAACAGCTGACCGCGGCGGGCCGCCAGCCCGGAACCCACCGTGATCGCCGTGGGTGTGGCCAGCCCGAGGGCACAGGGGCAGGCCACCACCAACACGGCAATCGCGAGCTGC
>VGQR01000468.1 GCA_016882345.1 Cyanobacteria bacterium K_DeepCast_35m_m2_023 | reverse complement strand
CGGCGTAGCGGCGCTGCACCTGCACCGGCCAGGTGAGCCGTTGCGCCGCAAGATCCCGGCACCGCTGCACCAGTTGCTGGTTGTTGGGATCGTTCGCCCTGGGGCCATCACAGGCCAGGTACAGCCTCTCGGGCTGCAGGGTCTCGAGGATGTCGAACAGGCCCTCCAGCAGCATGGGCCGGTTCCAAAAGATCACCAGGATGGGAACCTTGTAAGCCATCAACGCCCACCCAAACGAACTGCCGCACGCACAACCTTGCCAAGGCGGCGCCACGCAATCTGCAACTGCCAGAAGCAACCCCGGATGAGTGGTGAAAAGGGCCTTCGACAGGGCAGGGTCATGCTGGTGAGCTGAACCCCCAGGGCACCACGCTGGAGGGCAGGATGAATCAAATGGCGGTCAAACAAGTCCATGACCCGCTCTGGCGTGTAGCGGAGATAGGAGTCGCCTAGTGCTGGCCTGAAGACGGTGGGCTCAAACGCCAAGATCAGGCGCTGAAGTTGATCGGCGGTGCGGTACACCAAGGCCGAAGAACCCAAAACGGACAAATGGTGGCGATCCGGGCTGTCGCCATAAGTGAAGATCGGCTTGTGTTGCACGGAAAACTCAGCGCAAGCCAAGCCGAACGATTCGCCCTGGCGACGGGCGTGGAGCATGGCATCTGAGGCTGCCACGAAGGCTTGTTTCAGTCTTAGATCGGTGGAACGTTCCAAAAAGTGGACTCGAGGATGATCAACAAATCGGTCATAATTCATAAATAAAAAATGAAGATCTGAACGCCGCGTGAGCACCTCAGGAATGACCTGGTCGCGGACAAAAGCCACATCGAAGGAGCTGCGTCCGCCATAGCTCCCCAGCACCAACGCTTGCTCAGGAATGCCAAGACGATGACGCAATCCACCATCAAGCGGCTGGGTGGGAGGGTGCACCATGTGTGGCACCGCCGGCACCAAGCCTGCGGAACACTTCAAGGCCAGCCACTCGGAGATGAACGCATAGGCCGAGCCGTGAATCTCAAAGGGTGACTGTGCAAACACGGCATGAACCATGCTCGGCACGGCCCGACTCACCAGCCCATCGATCTCGCCCCCTTTGATGGTATAGAAGAGGTCCAACTGCATGGCCTGGATCTTCTGATCGACCTGAGAGAAGTGGTCATAAGCGACCAGATCAAAAGACTGTCTAAAGCGATCGATGATCGAAGCATCGTTACCCGGCGCATGGCGGGGGTAAAACACCACAGAGTGATTCCCCAGCAGCTGTTCATTGAACAGGCAGTAGTCATAGAGAGCCACTTCACAGCCACGCTCCGACAACTGATTGGCATGGAAGGCAATCCGCAACATCAACGATCCCTCCCCGGCAGGTTCTGCACCAAGCTGATCAGCTGCTTGGCGCGGCTGTGCTGCGTGTGCGACTGCAACACCAGCTCTTGCCCCCGGGCTCCGATGCGAGCGGCCCGCTGAGGTTGACGCAACAACTGCACCAGGCGACTCAGGAGCTGCCATCCATTGGAGTACAACACGACCGACTCACCATCCACAAACAGCTGCTCGAGCCCCGCCTCTGCCGGCAGACGATTGGTCACCACACAACTGCCGCAGGCCGCGGCCTCAAACACGCGCCGGGTCACCTCCTGCCAGCGGGCGTACTGAAGGGCGATCAAACCGCTGTTGTAGAGCTGCGTGTTCTGCGTACCCGTGCACCGGCGGTTCACGAACCACGGGCCCAAGAGCAGCTGAAGCCGCCGCGTGTAGCGCCGCCGACCGGCGGTAGTCACGATCCGCCGCTGGCGCGGCACGGAGGGATCGGGATAAAACAGCGCCGTATCGGCCCAATGGGTGAACCACGCGCAGTGGGCCCCCAGGGCCTGCCAGTGGGCCACGCTGGCGGCATCGGGCGACAAGCTCAGGTCTGAGAGCTGCACCCGCACCGCATTGAGGGGGCGGGTCTGGGGTTCATCCCCCAGTTCATTCACCAGCAGCAGATCGGTGCCCTGCCGGATCCGCAGCAGTTCGCGCTCCAGGGCTTCACTGCGGCCGGCATAGAACACCAGCAGCACGCTGATCTGGCGCCGATTCAGCTCGTCACAGCTGGGCAGGGCCATCTGGCTGGGATCGATGAACGGAACACTCCACAGCTCCACCCCTTCCGCCTGCAGCGCTGCAGCAAAGCCCCGCGGCAACGTCCAGGCCGCGCTGGCCGGCTCCGGATCGTGATACACGAAACACCAACGCATCACTGTTGCCAGGAGCGGGCCAGGCCGCAGAAGGAGCCATGG
>VGQR01000467.1 GCA_016882345.1 Cyanobacteria bacterium K_DeepCast_35m_m2_023 | reverse complement strand
CCGTTTGGCGATGGAGTGGCTGAGCAGCCTGGCGCTAGTGGCCGTGGACGGCTCAATTGCCTCAATGGCATTGCAGCTGGTGGGGGAACTACCGGGCGCTGTGGGTGTAGCCATCGCACAAGCCGTCGATCCCGGACCGGATGTGATCGCTCTGTTGCGGCGCGATCCTCAGTCGGAATTGCAGGCGCTCGAGCCTATTCAGACTTGTTAGAGATTTGTAGCAGCGGTGATCAATCGAACTCACCATTCTGGCACGAGCTGCTGCAGCGCTGCAAACACCACATCCGCTGGCTTTGGTGTGCCAGCTTCATGGATATCACTATTCGCCATGACGGCAATCACCGTCTGACTCCTTGGTTCATAAGCCAAATAAGACGTAAAGCCCGGTAGCGATCCGTTGTGACCGAGCCAGCCACCTTGATTAAAAAGACCAAGGCCATAAGCGAACCCTTCCTCTGAGGGATTAGCGACTGACTGCATGCGCTGTCGCTGCAGTGCCTTGGAGATCAAGCGACCTCCAGTTCCGACCACCTCTCCCCAGGTGTGCAGATCGCGGATCTGAGAAATCATCTCGCCGGCGGCTGATGACCAGGATGGATTCCAGTACGTTGTATCGGTCTGCATTCCGTCTTGCATCAACGTGACTCCATTCAGGTGCGGCTTGGGCAGCGCCACGGATTGCCCTGGGTAAAATGTTTGCTCAAGACCGAGTGGCTTCAACAGGTCGTTCTCAAAAACCTTTGACAGGTTTTTCCCTGTGACCCGCTCGATCACCATCCCAAGGAGGACTGTATTTGAATTGGAATAATTATATTCCGAACCGGCCGCAAATAATGCCTGCTCTCCTTTGATGTAGTCAATCAACTGTTTTGGCGAAAAAGCGGTCGATGGATCAGAAAGGTAATCCGCCTGCCAAGAGGCTAATCCTTCATAGTTAGGTATGCCACTGGTCATTGTCGCAAGCATGCGTAGTGTCGCCGTGTCACCGTTTGGTACACCTTCGACGTAGTTTCCAATCGGATCATCCAGGCTGACCAATCCGCGATCAACCTGTTGTAGCAGGGACATCACAGTAAAAGTCTTGGTGACGCTGCCGATACGACTGTGATCAGCGGGCGTAGGCGCTCGATCAAGATCAATTCCAGCAAGGCCAGTTGTTCCCACCCATGATCCTGTTGGATTCCATACGCCTGCAATGGCTCCGGGAAAATTCAGCTGTTGACGTGTGTCGTCAAGAGCCTCTTGGAATGAAGAGGCAACAGCATCTGGGAACGAGGGATCCCAGTCCCTGATTCTGAGAGCGAAGTTCGAGAATGTGGGCGTAGAAACATCGTCCCCTGTGGCGATATTTTTGATCAAGGACCCAGTGATTGGATCATATTGATTTTCAGCTACAACCTTGGCGCGAAGTGTTAGCGTGCCGTGGTTGTCATTGGTGCGCGGTTTTGATTGCCTTAGTTTGAGGCTGACTTCAGTGCCGCCGGAGTCATAGGCGGTGAATGTTGAAACCTGCCCAAACGGTGACTTGCCACGCACCCATCCGCGCTCGAGAAACTCGATCGGTATTTGATGATCTTTAAGGTGAGGCGATCCGTTGATTAGTTTGAGTGTCTGATCAACTCCCTTGAGCTTGATGCGATAACGCCCACCATCAAGCTCTCTGAACTCTGCACTTGCACCGGACAAAGATGCGGATGTGCTGGTCATGCTGCTTTTGTCGCTCAATTGCCTTAGTCTGCTTCGCCAGTGCCTCGATCAGCAGATCGCGCCAATGTCTTTAGGGTTGCGCGACCCATTAACATAGCGAAATGGGTGTCTGCTAGCCAGCCTCTAGCTGGCCTCCTGATGGGCCGCCGGGAGCGTCTCGATCAGGTGCGCACCAAGAAAGGTTTGTGTATCGCTTGACCGGCACCACGCGATCGTTGCTCGATAAGAACAGCTGGTGCCAGGGTAGTGAATGTCTAGGCGTTCTCCAGGTCGAGCATCGCTGCTCCCATCGAGAGCCAGTCTCATGCCTGATGCGCTGTAGTCGAGCAGTTGTGCCCGGCGATGGCCGAGCAGCTTGCTTTCGACACTGACAGTCCAGATCCGATGGAGCTCCTTGCGGGGCTCGCCTCTCCGTTCTTCCCTGATGCTCACGGAGCCCTCTCATTCAGCAAACTCCTAAGTCAGCTCTACGCCGGCCAGCAGAAGAAAAGCAAGAGAAGATCTGCTCACTTCCAATCCGTGCCTAAGGTCGCTAGCCCTTGCGCATCAGGCATCACCTGAGCCATGAGTGAGCGGTGCTC
>VGQR01000466.1 GCA_016882345.1 Cyanobacteria bacterium K_DeepCast_35m_m2_023 | reverse complement strand
GTCGAGGTGATCGAGATGCCGCGCTGCTTCTCGAGCTCCATCCAGTCGGAGGTCACCTTGCGCTGCTCGCCCTTGGCCTTGACCGCGCCCGCCTGCTGAATCGCGCCCCCGTACAGCAGCAGCTTTTCGGTGAGGGTGGTCTTGCCGGCGTCGGGGTGCGAAATGATCGCAAAGTTGCGCCGCCGCGCCACCGCCGCCGCCAGGGCCTGCAGTTCAGGCTCGATGTTGGCGCCGCTGGCGCCGGCTTGCGTCGTGCTGCTCGTCATGGGGCCAGCCTGCCATCAGGGCAGCCGGCCCCACACCTCGAGATAGCGGTCGTCGACCTCGGCCACCTGCAACGCTGAAGCCAGCCCTGAGGCCTGAAGCTGCTGCTGCACCTCGGCGGTCGTCAAGGCCGCATGCAGTGAAGCGACGTAATCCCGTTGCAGCACCGCCGGCGCGGAGCTCAGATGGCGATCGCGTAGGGCCAGAACCGCCTCAGGGCTGGCGGGCCTGCGCAGATCCCTGACATAAACCAGGGCGCCGCTCGCCCCCAGCTGACGCACCGCAGTCCAGAGGACCTGGGGTTGATGCAGATGGTGCAGCAGGCTGTTGCAGACGACAGCGTCGTAGCCACCGGCGAGCGCAGGGTCCGGCAGACGGCACTGCGCAAACGCAAGACGATCGACCAGCTCGGGTTGGGCCGCAAGCCGCCGCCGCGCCAGCTTGAGCATGGCGGCGGACCCATCGATCCCCAGCACCCTCGCCTGCGGATCGTGCTGCGCCAGACGGAAGCTGATGTTGCCGGGGCCGCAGCCCAGATCGATCACCGCGGGTCCCAGGCAGGGGCCGAACAGGGCGTCGATGCGCGCCAGCACGGCGGCATCACTGGCGTCGAAGTCGGCAGCGGCATAGGCGGCGGCCTGGAGCGAATCGTCCATCAGCTCGGGTTCGCAGATGCGCCTCATCGGTCAGCACAGGGGCAGACGCGACACTGTGGCTGGTGGCAACGACAACTTGCGCACCCCACCGGTGGCGTTAAGGTTCCGATATCGAGTGCAGCGCCCGAGCCAGTGACCCTTACGCCCTCCCGTGTCGACACTGACGGTCTTATTGACGTTCTGCCCCAGTCGGGCAGCCCTGTGATCGCCTCGGCAGCGCCTCAGGACTTTCCGGCGACGGCTCCGGCGGCCAATCCGGTCTTCTACCGGACCTACAGCCGCAAGACCCAACACGGGCGAGAAAGCTGGCACCAGGTGGCTGAGCGCAACCTCGAGGGCCTGCGCAAGCTGGGCGATCTGAGCGGCGACGACGTGGCGCTGATGCGACGCATGCAGCAGCAGCAGAAAGCCCTGCCATCGGGTCGCTGGCTGTGGATCGGCGGCACCGGCTGGATCGAGCAGAGCGAGAACTTTTCAGGCGCCTACAACTGCACCTCCACCAACTTGGTGGATTGGGAGGCCTTCGGTCTGATGATGGACCTGGCGATGATGGGTTGCGGCACCGGGGCCGTGATCGAGCCTCACTTGATCAACCGGCTGCCGGCGGTGCGCAACCGGTTGGTGATCGAGGGCGTCACCGACATCGGTTCCACTCCCGCTGAACGGCGGCAGCAGCACACCACCTCCCAGATTGAGGGCCATCGGGTCTCCATCAAGGTGGGCGACACCCGCCGCGGCTGGGTGGACAGCTACCAGCTGCTGCTCAACCTGTGCAGCGACGAGCGCTTCGACGGCGAAGTTCACGTCGCTGTCGATCTGTCGGATGTGCGCCCGGTCGGCGAAACCCTCAAGGGTTTCGGCGGCATGGCCAACCCGGTCAAGCTCAAGGATCTCTATCCACGGGTGGCGCAGATCCTGGGCAAGGCGATCGGCCGCCAGCTCACCTCGGTGGAATGCTGCCTGCTGATCGATGAAGCCGCCGTCACGATCGTGGCCGGCAACATCCGCCGCAGCGCTGGCATGCGCCAGTTCGCCGCTGATGACAGCGCCGCCGCCAGCGCCAAGGACAACCTGTGGCAGCAGGACGGCGAGGGCAATTGGCGCATCGACCCCGAGCGCGATGCCCTGCGCATGGCCAACCACACCCGGGTGTTCCACACCAAACCGAGCCGCGAGACGGTGCTCGAGGCGGTCACCAAGCAGTTCCACAGCGGCGAAGGCGCGATTCAATTTGCCCCCGAGGCGATCGCCCGCTCCAACGCCGACCTGCTGCCCACCCCCGAGCTGCGGGCCGAGTTTGTCGAGATCTACTGCGATCAGGGCCGCGAGGAAGCCGGCCGCTGGCTGACCACGCATCATAGCGAGATCACCCC
>VGQR01000465.1 GCA_016882345.1 Cyanobacteria bacterium K_DeepCast_35m_m2_023 | reverse complement strand
CGCGCACCATGCGGAACAGCTGATCATTGCTGTTGCGCTCGGCCAGCTCGGCCAGACCTTTAAAACAGGCCCAGGCGCGCTCGCGCCAGGTCTGGGCGGCTGCGCCTTCGCTGGCCACCGCCAAGCGCGCGAACAACAGAGCGATGCCGCTGCCGCCCGAATACAGCGAGTTGCCGATCAGACCGAAGTGAAACGACTCGCCATCGGAGTCCAGGTCCATGCCCAGCCATTCGGGGCGCCCCTTGCGATCGCGAATCGCGGCGTTCCACAGCTCCTCTCCAAGGCGGAAGGCTTCGTTGCGGTAGACATCGGCTCCGACAACCCCTGCCTCGCCGGTGGGTTCCTCGGTGGCAGGAGCTGCAGGTGATGGTGCTGTGGCGGCCGACTTGAGGTGGCGGGCGGCGATCGCCCCGCGGATCAGTTGCTGCTGAAACGCGATTTCAGCGGCATCCAGTTCCGTCAGGCGGCGGCGGGCGGCCGTCAGACCGCTCGATTTCATGAACGCAGGAATCGGCGCCAACCCCTCGGGCAGGGGCAGCTCCTCACCGTCGATCGGATGCTCAAAAAAAAGGAATGTCGAGCCATTCCATCTGCAGGAGCTCGGCTCTGAACATCGGCCAGTTCAGTGGTTTTTCGCTGGCCAGCACAAAGCTGCGGCTCAGCTGCTCGAGTTTCAGGCCATGGCTGACGGCGTTGCGCAAGGCGGCCGGCTCGAGCATCTGCCGCTGAATCGTGAAATAGAGCCGGGTGGCGCGTGCCACCAATCGCCGCGGCTGGCCACTGAAGCCATCGAGTGCCGCCAGCAGCAGCGGCCGCAGCCGCAGCGCGTCCTGCAGCTGGTCGGCAAAGCCCGTGCACAGCTCTTCAATGAAATCGGTGAGCCGCTGCGGGCTGCCCACCAGCCCCACCGGCAGGCTGGTGGGCAGCTCGCAGGGGGCGGTGCTGCGGCCGGCCATCATGCCGTCGCTGTTGAGACCCAGCCAGCCGGGCATGTCGCGCTCGGGCGGGGGTGGCTGAATGCCGAGGGCGCTGATGTCGAAGGCGCGCTTGCGGCCGGCGCCGGCCATCAGCCACTGGGGCAGCAACCCCGAGCGCAGCACCGAGCCCTGCATCGAGGTTTGCAGGGGCGACAGGAGATCGGGATCGTCGCCGTCGTCGCTGATCAGATCGCGCAGATCGGCTTCCAGCAGGGTCTCGGTGTCGATCAGGATCAGCTGATCGCCGCTGGCGATCAGGTTTTCGTGGTGGCAGTCGGTGCAGCCCAGCAGGTGCAGCACCGCCATGGTGCGGCCGGCATTGGTGTAGAAGCGGGCCAGTTCGGCGTCATCGCTGCAGGGGCGGTGCTCCACCCACTCCATGAAGCCGTAGCCGTCGCGGTTGACGATCGTCAGGCAGCGCAGGGGCGGCAATGGGGAGGCGTCGTTGAGCGCCTGCAAATAACGCTGGTAGGTCGCATCGACCTGCATGTCCTTGGGCTTGTAGACGACCTTGCGGGTCTCGTCTCCCTCGCCAAAGCGCAAAATCGCCACCGCCCGGCCGCCGCGGTGCGGGTCGCTGAGCCCCAGTTGAATCGCTTGCAGCGGTGCCTTGGGGGCGATGCCATAGTGCGCCGCCAGCACGGCGCGGCTGTCGGCCATTCGGCGCAGCATCTCTTCGCTGCCCTGGAGCCAGAGGTCGGTGATCACCGCCAACAGCCGCCCCAGCACGGGGTACTCGGCCAGCACCAGCCCGTAGCCGCTGCCCAGCAGTTCAGCCACAAAGGTGTCGTAGGCCTCGTGAACCGGCTCGCCCGTGCCATCGCCATTGGCACCCAGGTGGGCCAGCAGCATCTGGCCGGGGGTGCGGCGCAGGTTGAACTGCTCCCACAGGGCCTGATCAGCGGTGTTGCAGAGGCGTTCGAGCAGGGCGTCGGCCAGATCAAACCATGCCGCGTCGCGCAGCTGCAGCGCGGGCTCCAGATCGGCGCAGCGTTGTTGCAGGGTTTCGAGTGCCCAGGCTGCAGCGGGCCGCCACACGTGCACAAAGGGGTGCTGGCTGCCGCGTTCGGCCAGCTGCTGATGCGCCGTGCCGGCAGCCGCGTCGCGGCCAGCCTGGCGCAGGGCCTGCAGCAGGGGCCACCAGTCGGGCGTTTGTGATGCGGCCTCAGCCGGTGGATCCAGGACCCAGGCGGCACAACCGGCATCCAGGCCATCCCAGGCCAGCCGTTTGTCGAAATTGGCCGGACTGTCGGGGGCCACAATCTGGCGCCAGCTGTCGAGCTGGGTGCTGCTGTGCTGCGGGCTCCCGGCGGCAACGG
>VGQR01000464.1 GCA_016882345.1 Cyanobacteria bacterium K_DeepCast_35m_m2_023 | reverse complement strand
GATCCGGAAGTGGATCAAGTTACACGATCAATTCAGGAAGCCCATATTCCTATTCCGGGGGAGGATCCTCACAGGCAACCCTTGAAGGAATTGCAGGGGGGAAACTACCTTTTGGGACAGCTGCGACTTTTAGCGATGTCTCATATGGTTTCTTAGATAACTTTACAGGCACCTTCGGTACTAAAATTAATAGCACTCAAGGATCTCTTATATCCACTAATTGGAATATGGCGGCGGGTGAATCCGTCTACTACACAGTATCAGGTAACTCGTTCGCCAAAGATTACGTCTCTGATGTGGTCTGGGCGTCAGTAAAATATGTCGGCACAAACAACAGTTATAAAGCATCATTAGACCCATTCTCGTTCACCTCAAAAGCTATTAAGCTTTCAACAGACGCTGACTGGAGTACCCAGGAAGTTATTAAGTTTACTGCTCCGACCGCTGGAAATTATCAAATCAGTGTCGGTATTACTGACGGTTCCGATACAGCATACAACAGTTCGGCTGTTGTGAGTGCTGGCGCAGTTGGTACTGGCGCTGGTGTAAGTGGTATAGTAAATGAACTCTCACTAAATAACCTCAAATTTTTCGTTACGTCCCCGGTAGTTACGGGAAGTATCTCCCCGGCAACTCCACCACTATCCACAACAAGCATCTACACCAACGTATCTGGAGGCCAGTTCGCACTTAATCTTGGCAATACCGGTGCCTATTCTTACGGTGCGAATTCCTATTGGCTCAGTACTAACACTTCTGGCCTTGCAAAAGGTGGCGTAAGTTTTGAGTCTGATGGAATCACCTTATCCACAGCCGGGGCGAACGCAAAAGACTACGAAATCGAAGAATTCTTTGGTCTTTCAAGCGGCACGCTGGATGCAACCGCACTCCAGAAAAACACAACATGGGGTTCCGGCTCATCCGCATTCTATTCTAATGCAACGGCGGGAGCAGCCTATAAGCAGCTGGTCGAAGTTGACGGGGTAGGTTCCACCATTGAATTTGATTATAAGTGGGATGGTGGGGATTATCTTCCCTACAACGACTTCGCGGCCGTCTTCGTTGGAACCAAGGGTGTCATAAATGAAAATACCAGTAATGCAATTCTCTATAATAGTAGCGGATCAAGTCAATCGAAAACATCTTATACCGGTAGTGCCCTCAACGGAAGCGGCCTAACTGACAAAAGCCTTGCTTCTGTCTACGGTGCTGGCGATTACGCCGATGTTGTTGGCAAATTCAAATACACAATTAAAGATTCAGACAGCCTTTACTCATTCGGTGGTAAGAAGTACGCCATGGTTGGCGTAGCAATCACCGATGTAAACGACGAAGTCGTTGACTCCTCAATTAAAATCAGCAATATTAAATCTAACAAACAGACCATAACTTTTGGTGGTTTTGCACCCCCTGTCTTCTCGGGTCCATCTGCAAGTGCCCTGTCGAGCATTACCACAGCAAAGCAAGGAGCTATTGCCTCCACGCTTGCAAACATCAAGAGTGACGGTAATTCAGCGGCCAACAAAGATGCACTGAGTCAATCGCTCAAAGGTTTTGATTCCAGCCTAATTTATGGCAATAAAGGCATTTTCAACAGCTCTGGAATATCAAGCGCAGTTACTGACAGCTCAATCAAATCTTCGCTTTCGAACTTTGACTTTAGTTCACTAAGCTCACTCATCAGCAGTGGCAATATTGGTGATTTAAAGATCGATGCCAGTGTTTCCATTAATTTCAGTGCAAATATCTCAAGTGCTGCTCTAGGACTGAATAAACAAGTTGGTGGGTCAGTAAGTCTCAACACATTGGTTACCGCTGCAGGTAACTCAGCGACGACCTACAGCGAAACAGATTGGTCGAAAGTCAATTTCAATGGGGCCACAACTGAAAGTAAGAAAACATTGGACTGGTCAAAAGTCCAAGTTGGTACCGGAGCCAACCAAGTAAAAGCAGAGACACTTAGTTCAACTGACTACCTACAAGCAACTGCGAACGGTAATACTTCTACTTCCTATTCAACTGTAGAGTGGAAGAAAGTAAAAACAAATGAGCTTTCTAGCGAGACGCTCAATAAGATGGATTGGAAACAAGTTAAATTCGGTGACTTAACGACTGAATCAAAACAGACCATGGACTGGTCTAAGGTCAAGATTGGTTCAGGCGATAAGCAAGTAACGAGTGAAAAACTCAGTACTACCGATTTACTGCAAACCCAAATTGGCAATAACACATCAGTTAATTACAACACAACTGATTGGTCTAAAGTTGAATCAAAAGAATTCTCCAGCGAAACTTACAACA
>VGQR01000463.1 GCA_016882345.1 Cyanobacteria bacterium K_DeepCast_35m_m2_023 | reverse complement strand
GCTGACGGAGATGCTTCTGCCGTCGGCAGTGACCGAGAATGCAGAGGATGATGGACGCGTTGTGGAGAGCGCCCGATCAAAGCGCAGTGTGATCAGATCACCGCTGACATCTGATGCGGTAAGGAGAGGTTTTTTAGGAGGTGCTGGAGGTGCTGGAGGCGCTGGAGTTAAGGAAGAATCCTGGATGGTGATCGTTGTCGTTGCTACTTGATTGGATCGAGAAGGGTCCGTAAAGAGTTTGATTTCTAGATTCTCGTTACCCTCAGTAGTGAGGTCATTGGCAAGTGTGTGAGAGAAGGAGAACTTACCGTGAGGACCAATGGATCCTGACCCTGTCAGGGATCCAGAGAAGAAATCAGCAGAGGTGATGCCTGTACCAGAGAGGGTGTAGTAAAGGGGTGTTCCTGCTGGAAGGTTGGTAGTGGAGACGGTGGTTGAGAAGGAGTAACCTTCTCGGACTGATGACGACGAAGTATTGAACCGGTAGGTGGGAATCGGAGTCGTCGAAGTGTCTTGTATGGCAGCCGTCGCTGTTGCTACTTGATTGATTTGTGCAGAGTCCGAAAAGAGTTTGATTTCTAGATTCTCTGTACCCTCAGTGGTGAGATCGTTGGCAAGGTTGTGAGAGAAGGAGAACTTGCCATCATTCCCGACTGATCCTGATCCTGTGAGGGAACCAGAGGAGAAATCAGCAGAGGTGATGCCTGTACCAGAGAGGGTGTAGTAAAGGGTGGTACCAGTGGTGAGGTAGGTTGTTGTGACAGTGGTGGTGAGAGTGGATCCCTCGTTGATCGAGGTGGCAGAGGTGGATAGGGAATAGATCGGTGTAATCGTTGCTGCATCGAATTTGCGGATAAAGGCATGCCTGTTTCGACTGTATTGCCCATCCAATGATTCATAGGTTCTACCCACGATGTAGATGGACCCATCGGCAGCGGTGCTGATGCCCCTTGCATGCTCAAAATAGGATGAACCCAGGAATCGTGTCCATACTCTGGTGCCGTCACTGCTGTATTTGCTGATAAAGGCATCAGAATGACCGATAGGCGTTTGCCCATCAAATGATCTATAGGTTAAACCCGTGATGTAGATTGACCCATCGGCAGCGGTGCTGATGCTATTTCCCTCCTCCGTAGCGACAGGGAAGCTTGAATTAATGAGTCGTGTCCATACCTTGGTGCCGTCACTGCTGTATTTGCTGATAAAGGTATCCTCATTATCACGACCGCTATGGATTTGCCCATCCAATGATGCTTCGGTTAAACCCGTGATGTAGATGGACCCATCGGCAGCGGTGCTGATGCCAAATGCATGCTCAGAATAGGATGAACCTAGGAGACGTGTCCATGCCTTGGTGCCGTCACTGCTGTATTTGCTGATAAAGGCATCATAATCACCGCTATGGGTTTGCCCATCCAATGATCTATGGGTCCAACCCGTGATGTAGATGGACCCATCGGCAGCGGTGCTGATGCCCCTTCCATCCGCGGATGAACCACCGAGGAGTCGTGTCCATACTCTGGTGCCGTCACTGCTGTATTTGCTGATAAAGGCATCATAACCGCTATTGGTTTGCCCATGCAATGATCCATTAACGTATCCCGTTATGTAGATGGACCCATCGGCAGCGGTGCTGATGCCCCTTGCCCACGTTTCACGGGGTGAACCGAGGAGTCGTGTCCATACTCTGGTGCCGTCACTGCTGTATTTGCTGATAAAGGCTTCCTTATCTCCGCCTTCAACGCTATAGGTTTGCCCATCAAATGATCCAATTGAAGTGAATCTAGGTGAGGTCCAACCCGTGATGTAGATGGACCCATCGGCAGCGGTGCTGATGCCATTTGCATGCTCAGAATAAGATGAACCTAGGAGACGTGTCCATGCCTTGGTGCCGTCACTGCTGTATTTGCTAATAAAGGCATCACTTAAACCACTATTGGTTTGCCCGTCCAATGATCCTTCGGTGAAACCCGTGATGTAGATGGACCCATCGGCAGCGGTGCTGATGCCATGCACAGAGGATGAGTCTAGGAGACGTTTCCACTCTTTCACTACTGCATCCGCCATAAGACCTCACCAGAACTTAATTAGGACCAAAGGCACCACCACAGGGGCGAGTGCTTATGCTCGTTGTTTCCCTACTTTACGTGATCTCAAGAGTCTCTTCTGAATCCCGTTGCCGACTGCTGAGTCGACGGGCGCAATGGATCTTGCAGGGTCTCAGCGATTGATGCACCACCAGAGGCACCAGCATCCAGAGACCAGCAGGTGCCCCTGTAAGACCTATACGCCCTCTGGGTCAGGCAC
>VGQR01000462.1 GCA_016882345.1 Cyanobacteria bacterium K_DeepCast_35m_m2_023 | reverse complement strand
CAGATCCTCGATGACGGCCGCGTCACCGATGGTCAGGGCCGCACGGTCGATTTCACCAACACGATCCTGATCCTCACCAGCAACATCGGCAGCAGCTCGATTCTCGACCTGGCGGGCGACCCGGCGAGCCATCTGGAGATGGAGTCAAGGGTCAATGAGGCGTTGCGGGCCCACTTCCGGCCCGAGTTCCTCAACCGGCTCGATGAGACGATCATCTTCCACAGCCTCAAACAGGACGAGCTGCGCCAGATCGTCGAACTGCAGGTGAAGCGCCTGGCCCAACGGCTCGACGACAAAAAGCTTGGGCTCGAGCTCCACACCGAGGCCCTCGATTGGCTCGCCGGCGTCGGCTACGACCCGGTGTATGGCGCCCGGCCGCTCAAGCGCGCCATCCAGCGCGAGCTGGAAACCCCGATTGCCAAAGGCATTCTGGCGGCCCGGTTCACCCCTGGGCACACGATCGCTGTCGATGTCGAACACGAACGGCTGCGCTTTGCCCAGCGCGAGCCTGCCAAGGTGCCGGTGTGAGGATCCGGGGCTCAGGTGTTGCCGGCCTCGGCCAGCCTCACCTGGCTCATGCCTTCTGAATCAGTTCAACGTCGCGAAGACCTCTGAAGTCGGCATCCATGGTGTAAAGCTTGGCCTGGTGGGCCCTGGCTGTGGCGAGGATGATGCTGTCGGCCATCGGTAGGCCCAGCTCATGGCTGAGTTGGGCTGCCGCGATGGCCATTGGGCTGTCGAGGTTGACCACCAGGCCGCGTTGCATCACGGCGGCGGCCTGAATGGCCTGGGTTTCGCAGTGTTCCCGCAGGACCCACTTGAACACCTCAAGAATGCTGATGGCGGGCACCACCAGGTTGGCTTCTGCTTCGAGGACGCTCAGAAACCGGTCAGCCTGGAGACCGTTTGTGAACACTTCAATCCAACCTGACGAGTCCACAACAGCCGACTGATCGATCACAGCCGATCACCCTCGCGTTCAAAGGTGTTGGCACCGCTGAGAAAGCCCCGCAGCGCAGCCGCCGGTTGGCTGGGCACCAGCTCAATGCGACCGGGGAGGGCGATCACCTGGAGCTGCTGGCCCGGGCGTAACCCGAACTGTTCGCGAACCCGCTTGGGAATCACCACCTGAAACTTTGGCGAAACAGTTGTGAGATCCATGCATCAAACGTACCACGTTTCTTGGATCGATGGTCCTGCCGTTGTCCTTGGGGCGGATGCCCGGCCGCGGGTGGTGGTGATCGCCTAGTCAGCACAGACCGTCGGCTCTGGTCGTCAACCAGCCACCGCATCGATCCGCCGGGCCAGCTCCACATCCAGATTGGAAAGCCCGCCGGTGTCGTGCGTGGTGAGATCGATCACCACCCGGTTCCAGACATTGCTCCACTCGGGGTGGTGGTTCATGGCTTCGGCGATCAGGGCAACCCGGCTCATGAACCCGAAGGCCTCGTTGAAATCAGCGAAGCGCAGCTCCCGGTGCAGCTTGCCGTCCACCAGGCTCCAGGCCGGCCGCTGCTGGGCCAGGGCGCTGATCTGTTCGGGGCTCAAAGGAATGGCAGCCATGGTTCAACCGTAGCGGTCATGCTTGCTGACAGCCTGATCAGTGTCATTGCACGATCGACCATCAAGGCCATGACCGCCGAAGAACGCAACAGGACACTCAAATACGGGCCTGCGGTCCCTCGCAGCTGGATCCCTGACTTCAATGCGACGCACCAGGGGCAGGGAGCCAAGCCAGTCGACACCCCCGAACTGCTGTCCGAACTCGAGCGTGCACTGCAGCGGCAGAGGCGGGCCATCCGCCAAGGCAGAGCCAAACCAGTGCGGTTGAAGGCGCTTCATTCGGACCAGTGCCGGTGGCTTGCCGCGCTTGGTGGGGTGCTGCTGGCGGGCGCTGCCGGGGTGAACATCGCGTTTCATGCGAGCAGCTCCCCTGTCGATCTGCGGCGCGAGCCGTTTGCCCTGCTGCCGACCAGCGCCCTGCTGGCTTTGGCTGGCGGCACCTCGCTTGTTGCGGCAGCACTGGTCAGGCGCAGAACCCGGTGATCGAGCGATCGGTGTTCGATCGAAGCAACGGCTGGAGCGACAGCGTCAACCCTCGCCGATGAGATGACAGGCAATCCGCCGCCGATGCGCAATCGCGCGATGCTCCCACAAATACACACCTTGCCAAACCCCGAGGACGAGGCGTCCGCCATCGACGCTCAGGGTCATGGTCTGGGCTGTCAGCGCCGTGCGGATGTGGGCCGGCATGTCGTCGTCCCCCTCATCGTCGTGCAGGTAGCGGCTGCGCTTGCCCTGACCATTGAGCGGGCC
>VGQR01000461.1 GCA_016882345.1 Cyanobacteria bacterium K_DeepCast_35m_m2_023 | reverse complement strand
GCCCCCCGAGCGATTGATCAAGGCCGGCAACTGGATCGGGCCGCTGCTGGTGGCGGCGGCCGAGGCCGGGGTGCGGCGCCTGCTGCTGTTTGGCTACCAGGGCAAGCTGATCAAGCTGGCCGGTGGAATCTTTCACACCCACCATCATCTGGCCGATGGGCGCGCCGAAGTGCTGACGGCCTTGGCGGCGCTCGAGGGGTTGGGCGGCCCGGCCTTGCAGGCCCTCCACGCTGCGGGCACCGTCGAGCAGGCCCTGGCGGATCTGCAGGCGGTCGATGCGGACCTGGCGCAGCGTCTTCGCGCCCGCGTCGCCCTGGCCGTCGAGCAGCGCAGTGCGGCCTACCTGGCCCGTTACGGCCACGCCACGCCCCAGGTGGGTGCGGTGCTGTTCGACCGCAGTCGCCGCCTCTGCGCTCAGGGTCCTGGCGGACGGTTGCTGTTGGCCGCCTTGGCAGGCAGCCGCAAGGACGCCTCCAAGGGTGACTCCTAGGGTGGTTCGAATGCCCGGATGCGCGTGCAAGCCATGACCACCCCTCTGGATGCCACCTCAGGTTCGTCGCGCCATCCGGCGATCGTGATCCTTGATTTCGGCTCCCAGTACTCGGAGCTGATCGCCCGCCGCGTGCGCGAAACCGAGGTGTTTTCGCTGGTGATGAGCTACACCACCAGCGCCGAAGAGCTGCGCCGCATCGCGCCCAAGGGCATTGTCCTCAGCGGTGGTCCCAGTTCCGTCTACGAAACGGGGGCGCCTCTGTGCGATCCCGGCATCTGGGAGCTGGGCATTCCGGTGCTGGGGGTCTGCTACGGCATGCAGTTGATGGTGCAGCAGCTGGGCGGTTCGGTGGTGGCGGCCGGCCGCGCCGAGTACGGCAAGGCGCCGCTGTACGTCGACGATCCGATTGATCTGCTCACCAACGTCGACGACGGTTCGACGATGTGGATGAGCCATGGCGATTCGGTCGAGCGCCTACCCGACGGGTTTGTGCGTTTAGCCCACACCGACAACACCCCTGAGGCGGCGATTACCGACCACGCCAGACATCTGTATGGGGTGCAGTTTCACCCCGAGGTGGTGCATTCCAGCTGCGGCATGGCGCTGATCCGCAACTTCGTGTACCACATCTGCGGTTGTGAACCCGACTGGACCACAGCGGCCTTCATCGATGAAGCCGTGGCCGACGTGCGCGCCCAGGTGGCCGACAAGCGGGTGTTGCTCGCCCTCTCGGGGGGTGTCGACTCCTCGACCCTCGCCTTTCTGCTGCACAAGGCGATCGGCGATCAGCTCACCTGCATGTTCATCGACCAGGGCTTCATGCGCAAAGGCGAGCCCGAGTTTTTGGTGGAGTTTTTCGACAAGCGCTTTCATATCAACGTTGAATACATCAATGCCCGCGAGCGCTTCATCAGCAAGCTCGCCGGCATCACCGACCCTGAAGAGAAGCGCAAGATCATCGGCACCGAATTCATCCGCGTGTTCGAGGAGGAGAGCAAGCGACTGGGGCCCTTCGACTACCTAGCCCAGGGCACCCTCTATCCCGATGTGATCGAGAGCGCCGGCACCAACGTCGATCCCAAGACCGGCGAGCGTGTCGCGGTCAAGATCAAGAGCCACCACAACGTCGGTGGTCTGCCCAAGGATCTGCAGTTCAAGCTGGTCGAACCGCTGCGCCGCCTGTTCAAGGACGAGGTGCGCAAGGTGGGTCGCAGCCTCGGCCTGCCCCAGGAGATCGTCGGCCGCCATCCGTTCCCGGGGCCCGGCCTGGCGATCCGCATTCTTGGCGAGGTGAACGATGACAAGCTCGACATCCTGCGCGACGCCGACCTGATCGTGCGCGAGGAGATCCGTGACGCGGGGCTCTACAACGAGATCTGGCAGGCCTTCGCCGTGTTGCTGCCGGTGCGCAGTGTCGGGGTGATGGGCGACAAGCGCACCTATGCGTTCCCGGTGGTGCTGCGCTGTGTCTCGAGCGAGGACGGCATGACGGCCGACTGGTCCCGCTTGCCCTACGACCTGCTGGAAACCATCTCCAACCGCATCGTCAACGAGGTGCGCGGCGTCAACCGCGTCGTGCTGGACATCACCAGCAAGCCTCCGGGCACGATCGAGTGGGAGTAGGGCAGCCAGCCTGATGCGTCACCGGCCGGAGCTGGCCTGCTCCCGGTGGTGCCGGTACCATCGGGCACCCACCCAGGTGTCGTGACGGCTGTTTCTTCTGCATCCGCTGCGGAACAGGACCTGCAGTTGCAGCGCCGCTTGCAGCAGGACAGCATCCTGCTGGCTGGCAAGACCATCTATCTCAACCCGTTTCTCTATTGGCGCC
>VGQR01000460.1 GCA_016882345.1 Cyanobacteria bacterium K_DeepCast_35m_m2_023 | reverse complement strand
GGGCAAGCGGTGACGGGCAAGCTCGAGAAAGGCCTTGGCCAGCGATTCGCCCGCTGCGGCCCGCAGAGCCGGGTTGCTGCGCCGCAGGGTCATCTCCTCGTCGATCGCCCGCAGAAAGCGTTCGGTCACCTCCCGTTTTGTGGATGCCCGGATGCGGGTGTCGTTGTCGAGGTCCGGGGTGGTGCTGTCGAGTTCTTCAAGCCGACGTTCCAGGCTGGCCAAGACCTCTTTGGTTTCTTTGGTCACCTGGTTCAGCTGGCCATCGGACAAGCGCGGCAGATCGGCCACGAACACCTTGCCGTGATCCCGCAGGGTTAAGAAGGTCGGGCGGGGTCCTGAGCGCTGGCCATTGGAGCTGGCTGCCGGGCGTTGCGGGCGCATGGGGGGCAATGGACCGGCTGAACTGCGTCGACGGGTGATGCGGCGAGCACCTAAGTCGCCGGGACGGCCTGATCCCGAGGGGTTGTAAGCGTTATGCATAGCTTGAGGAATTGTTGATCTAACGCGGAGAGAAACCTGTTGTCAGGCTTCCCCCAGATCTAGAGACCCTAAACGGTGGCCTTCGGCCCTTCTTGCCGCGCGGGCCCTTTGATGCAAAGCCGCCCTCAGGCTGCTGCTCAACTGGGTAGGCCCACGAGCGCGGGGCCATCGGCGTCGCGGTTGGCCATCGTCCCCAGGGGCCAGGCCTGATGTCCGGCTTGCTGGCAGATCTGCAGTGTTGCCTCCAGCGCTGTGGCGGGCACCACCAGACAGAATCCGACGCCCAGGTTGAAGGTGTTCCACAGGTCTGCCTCCGGTACATCGCCCGCCTCCTGCAGCCAGCGGAACACTGCGGGTCGCTGCCAGCTGCCGGCATCGATCACGGCACAGGTGCCGGCAGGCAGGGCACGGGGCAGGTTCTCGGGCAGGCCGCCGCCGGTGATGTGTGCCATGGCTTTGATCGGAGCCTGGGCGCGACGCAGCTGCGACACCAGCGATGCATAGAGACGTGTGGGCTCCAGCAGGGCGTTGATCAGTGTCTGATCGCTGCCAGGCAGGGGTGTCGTGGCATCGACACCCTGGCTCTCGAGGATCCGTCGCACCAGGCTGAAGCCATTGCTGTGCACGCCGCTGCTGGCCACAGCCACCACCACATCCCCCGGGACCACGTGGCGGCCATCAATCAAGGCGTCTTCGTCGACGACCGCGACGCAGAATCCCGCCAGGTCGTAGCGACCCGCACCGTAGAAACCAGGCATTTCGGCGGTTTCACCACCCAGCAGTGAGCAGCCGCTTTGGCGGCATCCGTCGGCAATGCCTTCGACCACGGTTGCCATGGCTTCGGGGCTCAACGTGCCAGTGGCGATGTAATCAAGGAAGAACAGGGGCTCTGCTCCACTGGTGATGACGTCGTTGACGCACATCGCCACCAGGTCAATGCCGACCCCGTGATGCTGCCCGTAGGCCTGGGCCAGCTCTAATTTGGTGCCCACCCCGTCGGTGCCGGCCACCAGCAAGGGTTTGCGCAGGCCCGCCGGCAGGCGGGTCAGGCCACCGAAGCCTCCGAGACCACCGACCACCTCGGGCCTGTGGGTTGATTCGACGCTGGTGCGGATGCGTTCGACGAAGGCCCGACCGGCTTCGACGTCCACCCCGGCTGTGCGGTAATCCATGGCAGATGAACCGGCCAATGCCCAATAACCCGATCCTGCATCAGCGTCCGCGCCGGTGCCGGTTACCTGATTGGCACAATTGTCGATCAGTTCGGCTGATCTCTCTTATCAGGTTTGCTAATCGGCTGGCCGTCGTCTGCGCCGTCTCAGGCCAGTGAGTGGAAGGCCTGCGCAGTTTGATGACAAATCCTGATCATTGCTTCGAGGCGGCGGCTGCTCTCAATTGCGCCATGGGTGCCGGTTACGTTTTGGGCGTTGTCAATCCTGTTAGGAACGCCACCGCGAATTGCTGCAGTTCAAAACCTTGTGTTCTTGCTTCAGCAATCCAACGTCGTTGAACCCGGTCTTGCCGCGGTTGCTGCCTTGAGCAGCGCGTTTCGCCTGTTATGCGTCAAACCGTTTCCCTCGGCGCTCTGACCCTCCTGCTCTCCGGCAGCGCCATGATTCCAGGCCTCGCTGATTCGGGACGCGCCGCGTCGCTGCCACTCGATCAGTCCTCCTCTGAATCGCTCGACCAAGCCATTCGCCACGTCGAGTCGGTTTCACAGCCGGATGCGCAGCCTGTGATGCCACCACTGCCGATAGCGCCCGAAATTGAATCCCAGCCTCGGGTTCTTGCAGTCAAGACGGGTCAAGCCAGTTGGTACGGTCCTGGTTTTTACGGACGTCGTACGGCCAGTGG